>SDNW01000003.1 GCA_004524725.1 Promethearchaeota archaeon | reverse complement strand
AAACATAATTTTTCCGTGCAGTTATAAAAAATAACAACAAAGCGACTAAATCTGCTATTACAAAAGTTACATAGATAATGATAAACTGTGGTGTAAAGCTTGATTCTTTAAATAAAAAACTGAAAACACTCTCTGCCAATAACCATATCACACATCCTATGATTAATAAAGGGATAATTCGATATACCAATAGTCTTCGTTGAGAATCATTCAAAAGATACCGCGATTGTTTATTAACCCCATCGTCGTTTTTAGATTGATTATTTCCTATTATAGACACTTTTCGGCTATTTTTCATATTTTTCCCACAATACATACAAAATTCTGCGTTTTTCTTTAAAGGATTCCCACATTCAGGACATAAATCAACCAATCGGACTTCACCAATGAAATTAAGAGTTTATTAATGATAATAACATTGCTAGAATTTAAATATCTATATTTATTGAATTCAAATTCAATGTTCAATAAAATATCTTAGATGATACTATTTTTCTTGAATTCTCTGATTTGTTCGTCAGAGTATTTAAGTTCTTTTAAAATTTCTATTGTATGCTGTCCTACTTTTGGGGCGTGTGTTCTTATTGAAAGCGGAGTTTGCGAATACTTAATGGGAGATGCAATGTTTGGGATTTCACCAAATTTAGGATCTTTCAGGGGAACTACCATCTTTCGTGTAATAATTTGAGGGTCCTTGCATGCTTCATTAAAGCTCTTAATCGGCATAACACACGCATCTAAACCCCTAAATTCTTTAATCCATTCAGATTGTGTTTTCTTTAAAAATTCCTGTTCAAGCTCTTGAAACACATATTCTCTTTCTTCTCCTCTTACCGTTTGTTTATTTTTCAAATCCTCACGTTTCAATCCATCACAAAGTGCATGCCAGAATTTTAATTCTATGGCTCCCACAGATATGTATCTTCCATCTTTGGTTTTATAGATAGAATAATAGGGTACTGAGCCATGGAGAATGTTTTCGTTCTGTATTCCATCATTTAACTCTTTAGAAAAATTAATTGCTGCAGCCATAGGCATAAAAGAAAACACGCTGTCTAACATTGAAACATCAATATATTGTCCCTTTTTATTAGGGTTAGTATTTCGTCCTATGATTGCTCCTAAAATCCCGATAGTAGCTACTAAACCTCCTCCAATATCTGCAGCTTGAATTCCGGGAACTATTGGTTTATTTTCTAATTCTTCTTGATCAAAAGGTTTCCGTTCTCTATTCAAATTCAAAATCCCACATAATCCCACATAATTCAAATCGTGACCCGCGATTTGTTCGTATGGTCCCTCTTGCCCGTATCCTGTTAGAGAGCAGTAAATAATTGATTCATTGATTTTAGAGAGGCTTTTATAATCTATTTTTAATTTGGTAGTTACTTTTGGACGAAAAGTCTCCAAGATCACATCGGCTCCTTTAACTAATTCATAAAAAACTTCTCTTGCTTTTTCCTTTTTAAGATTAAGTGAAATTGATTTTTTATTCCGCATTAAAATTGAGTTAAATGCACTCTCTCGATATCTTCCTTTTTGATAAAATGGAGGTGGGTTGGCATATGGATACCGTGGATTATTAATATGAATGACCTCAGCTCCCAGATCCGCTAAAATCATTGAACAATAAGGACCGGGTAGCATTCTTGATAAATCTAAGATTCTAATTCCTTCTAATGGCAATTTCATAATAAAGATTAATGTGAAATACCTAAAAAAACCTTATTAATAAATTAGATTTTCATTTACTGCTATAAATGGATTATTTCTGCGTCCATACTTTTTGAATTTACAATTGCACATGTTGGATTTCCTGTTAAATATCCGCAACACTCTCCGGGATTGACTTCTAACACACCATTTTCATGTTTTTTATGAACCATTGAATGAGTATGCCCCGAAAGCACGATATCAAAATTTCCTGAATTTGTGAGTGCTTGAATAGTCTTCGCTTTTGGCATATGAGCCGCATAAATTCGCCTACCATCAAGTTCCAAAATCAATTCATATCCATTTTCCACTAACTTACAAATACTTCCTAGGTTCTGCCTTAAAAACACATGATCTCCATCATTATTGCCAAATACGCCAAAAAAATTTTCTTTTATTCTTGGATTTAATTTATCAAACCAAATTTTTACAAACGGTGAACAATAATCTCCACAATGAATCAAGGCATCAACTTTTCTTTCATTCATGATACTTACTGCTTTCAAAATGTTATCTTTATGATCATGCGTATCCGAAATAACTCCAATCAACATTTTAAATCACAATTACTCTTTTAAAATAATTTTTAAGTTTGTAATGGTAAAGTAACAATAAAAATATTGTTAACTTAAAAAGACATAAGAGTAATATAATAAATAAAAAACTGGGTATTTTAATTCTGTGATGGAAAATGATTGAAGATTTTTTAAAAAAAGAAAAGGCTGAAATTGACCACCTACTAGACGTATATTTTGAAATGCTAAACAATAGTGAACATGAAATATTATTACAAGATTTCTTCTCCCAATTGCAAGAATTTATTTTGAATGAACAAGCTAAAAGAATCCATCCGATTCTTATGATTGCGGCTTTTATTGGAATCGTCAATCCACAGTTTTTAGATGAACAACTTGACCAAATTCGTAAGGTCTCATTAGCTGTAGAGTTATTGCATAGTGGTTATCTCATTCATGATGATCTTATTGATGAGGATCGGGTAAGAAGAGGTAAACCTACTTTTCATGCTCAATTAGAAAATGAATTAAAGACGTTATATAAAAACTCAGCACTCCAAAATAAAGAAGGCTTGATCGTTGAATATGGAAGATATTTAAGTATTTTAGGGGGCTCTCAAACATATTTGCTCGGGTTAGATATTATCAAACAATCTAAATTTCCAGATAACCTCAAGTTATTGGCAATCAACGAATATAATGCTGCAATGGATTCACTATTGAAAGGACAAATTATTGAAGAATATATGAACTATCATAATATTACTATGTCCTTAGAACAATATTTACATATTGCAGAACTGCAAAGAGCTAGTTTATTAGAGAAATCAGCTAAAATCGGTGCAATTATGGCTAAAGGGAATAAACATTATCAAATTCAACCATTAAGTGAAGCAATGTTGAGAATTGGACAAGCTTATGCGATCAGAGACGACATTCTCGATATGGAGGCCGATGTGAAAAGTAAAGCTAAAAAAGCAATATATATTTTAGCTGTGCAAAATACCGATGAGGAACAATCTCGAGTTTTGAATGAAGCGTATAGAAAAGATGAATTGAATAAATCAGATGTTAAACAAGTATTAGAAATCTTTGCAGAAACGAACGCTATCATTGTGGCTGAACATTTTTCAAAAAATCTAGTATCTCAAGCAAAGAGTTATCTTAAAGATATCTATCCTGATCTCAACAAAGAACAAAAACAATTTTTCAACCAGTTTGCCGATTTCATTTACATGAGAGATCTTTAATTATTTTACCCATCATGAGAAGACTTCGTAGGGTTTTTTGATTTTTTCTAACATATAATTATTTAATTCTTTAAAAACTTCCACTACATTATAATTTTTTAGAGATGAGGTCATAATGAACCCATCAAGAGCTTTTTTTTTTATGAAATCAGTAATCTGGGTATTTTCTTTAAGAGCGGTCCACTTTTTTTCTTCTATAAGATCCTTTTTACTTCCTACTAAGATCTTTGGGATCTTATGACCATCAGCATGATGAATTAATTGATCATACCAGAAATTTAATTGATTAAGTGAAGATGGGTTTGTTAAATCAAACACTAACAAAGCTCCGTTGGCACCTCCTATAAATTTTGGTATTAACGGTTTAAACCGATCCTGACCTCCAAAATCAAAAATTGAATTAGCAATGCTTTTTTCCACTACCTTGCTTGGATCTTCTTTGTTTCGTATCTTTAAATTTATAGAATGAAAATTTATCCCTATAGTCATAGATGTATCAAAATTGAAAGAATTAAAGCAAAATCGGTTGAAAAGGCATGTCTTTCCGACTCCTCCTCCCCCTATAATTACAATTTTAAAAGTGTAGAGTATTTCCTTATTAGGATTTTTAATCAATCTCGATACCAACTGCTCCAAGAATATGGTTTAAATAAGATCTTTGATCAACAAAATTAATTTTATTAAAAAAAATTTGGTATATTAGAGGATGATAATCCCAATATGCTAATAAAATGCAATTATATCTCATAAGGGCTAAGACTAAATTTCATGGTTAAATATATATAATTAGCAAACAATAAGATTTGATTATTTGATGACGATTAAAATCCCTCCCAGTGAGATTGTAATTCGGCCGCCAGTAGAAGCCTATAGTGTTTTAGTTCCCGTCACAGGCGGATGTTCGTGGAATAAATGTGAATTTTGCGGAACATATAAGGGAATGTATGGAATAATACAGGATTACGCCATCCGTCCGTTAAAAGATGTTTTATCAGATATCGATAGTTTTGCTGAAAAAAATTATCATGGATATCCCGTTTTTCTTGCGGGAGGAAATCCTACTTCTGCTCCCACAGATTACCTTGTCAAAATCATCAAATATGTACGAATTCATTTAAAAAATGTACCAAGAATAAGTTGCTATGCTAAAGCACTCGATATTTTAAGAAAATCTGATGAGGAATTAAAAAAGTTATCTGATGCCGGTCTAGATATAGTCTATATGGGATTAGAGAGCGGAAGCAGTATCATATTGCGGTTGATGAAAAAAGGAACTAATGCGGCGTCTATGATTGAAGCGGGTCATAAAATTTTAAATGCGGGAATCGATTTATCTCTTTATATTTTACTGGGATTGGGTGGAAAAAAATATTCTCAGGAGCATGTAAAAGAAACCGCGAGAGTTCTAACTGAGATTAATCCTACAATTTTTAGGTTTCGGACCTTAAATATCTTACCTGGAACTCCCTTATGGGAGAAATGGAAAACGGAAGAATTTAAATTACTATCTCCGCTGGAATGCTTAAAAGAAGAACGCGATATCATTGCTAATCTAGGAGAAAATGTTACTTCTGAAGTGTATAACGATCACATTTCAAATTATTGTTCATTGGAAAGTGCTAACATCCAAGAAGATAGAGAAAAATTTATTGCAACCTTAAACAGTTATATTAATGATCCCAGAATCCAGAGTTTGCCGCGAAAGAATCTAACGCGCATGTAATTCTTAACAATTATCATCATCTAAAAAAATATATATTTCATGTAATCTAAATTGATAAGAATTTAATATATGCCTTATCTATATTATTAATATTTAAAGTTCAAAATATATACCATTCAAATTAACAAAATCAATTATTAACAATATTCATAGGAGTGTTTAAAATGACGGATTATTATCGCAAAAAAGTGCATTATGAGAACATAATTGCCACGTTCGATGATGTTCTTATATTACCGGGTTATACTGACTTTAGCCCGTTCGATGTAGATATCTCGTCGAATTTGGGGAATTATAAATTCCATATACCGATTTTAACATCAGCTATGGATACAGTAACCGAAGAGATAATGGCAATTAAAATGGCTCTTTTAGGGGGACTTGGTGTTTTACACCGAAATTGTTCTTATGAACGGCAGTTAAAAATGGTTAGAATCGTTAAAAGAGCTAGATCCTTCGTAATTGAAGATGTAGCAACAATTCTGCCTAACGATCGTATCTCAAAAGCAAAATACATTATGGAAAATTATAATATAAGCGGATTAGTGGTAGTTGACAATGAAAAGAAAGTTTGTGGGATTTTAACTAAAAGAGATGTCCCTTACTCTGAAGAACAAATTAAAAATGGGTTAGTTAAAGATTTTATGACTAAAAAGGTTATATCTATTAAACCAGGAGCTTCTAGAATCGATGCTTTAAATTTACTATTTGAATCCCGTAAAGAAAAATTACCGGTTATTGATGATAAAGGAGAGTTGACGGGTTTAATCACTAAAAAAGATTTAGCACCTGAATTTCCCCTTGCCTCAATGGATAAAGAAGGACACTTATTGTGTGCTTTAGCATTGTCTCCACGATTCCCCG
Source organism: Promethearchaeota archaeon (assembly GCA_004524725.1). Classification (GTDB taxonomy): domain Archaea; phylum Asgardarchaeota; class Lokiarchaeia; order Sigyniarchaeales; family SOKP01; genus SOKP01. The sequence continues at coordinate 53,566 of SDNW01000003.1, read as the reverse complement.
AGCCTAAACAAGCTCAAGATATGCTCAGAGAAATTGATAACTACGTAGATATTTTTTTTATTGATGTTGCAGATTATTTTAAATCAGCAGATATTCAAGGTACTAAAAAACTTATGAACTTATTAGATTCTGATTTTGTCTTAGGAAATATTGGAACTTATGAAGCAGCAGAGCATATCCTTACTAAGAGTGGGTTTGATAGCGAAAAATTTATCGGTTTAAAGGTTGGTATGGGATCAGGTTCGATCTGTACCACTTCAATCCAAACTGGGGTGGGTGCTCCAACTATGTTCGCTACTGCGCAAGTAGCCGATGCAATCAATGACTATAATCCCAAGATTGCGCTTATTGCTGATGGAGGATTTAAAAATCCCGGCGATATTCCAAAGGCAATTACGGCGGGAGCAGATCTTATTATGTCGGGCCACTTTTTCGCTGGTACAGAGGAAAGTCCTGGCTTTATTGATACTATTGCTGGAAGAAAAGTGAAAGTATATCGCGGAATGGGCTCTAAGGAGGCACGTACTTCGGGCTATGTAACAGATAGGTATACAGAGGGCTCTAAAATGTTAGCGGAAGGCGTAAGTGATTACGTGCCCTTCACAGGAGATCTAGCAGGCGTATTATTATCCTTGAAAGAAGGTTTAATAAATGGTATGATATATTCTGGGGCTAAAAATATTAAAGAAATGAAAAAAGCTAAGATCGGAGTCATTACACCGACGGGTCAGAGAGAAACCTCCACCCATGATTTGATTGGAAAATATTAATCTAAGGACTTTTAACTTACTCTTTTTCTTAGCTGAAAGTTATTAATCACCAATCAAAAAGCTTTTTACAAAAGTAATCGTTAGATTTTATATAAGAAAATGACTATCAAATTAATTAACTTTACATGAGTTATTATGAAAAAAGTAGAAAGAGCTTTAATTTCGGTTTTTGATAAAAAAGGTATAGTTGAATTTGCTAAAATATTAACAGATGAATTTAAAGTTGAAATTCTCTCAACAGGAGGGACCAGCAAGTTATTAAAATCTAATAATATTAATGTGGTAAATATTGCAGAGTATACTCAATCTCCGGAAATATTTGATGGGAGAGTCAAAACCCTACACCCTAGAATTGAAGGAGGGATTTTATTGCGCCGCAATAATACACAAGATCTTCAAGAAGCCCAAAAATATGATATTCAACCTATCGATATGGTAGTTTGTAATCTCTATAATTTTAAAGATAAGATTATTGAACCCAAGATTTCACTACAAGAAGCCTTAGAGATGATTGACATTGGTGGGCCAACAATGATAAGAGCTGCAGCAAAAAATTTTCATGATGTTGTGGTTGTTTCCAATCCAGATCACTATCCAAAATTAATTAAAGAAATGAGAGAAAATGGCGGAATAAGCTCTCAAACAAGAGCTATTTTGGCTCAAGAGGTTTTTTTTAAAATGGCAGAATATAATGCAATTATTGCGAACTTTTTGCAAAGCTTTCATAATCCAAAAGTAACTTTTGGCAGTAAAATGATTAAAGTATATGAAAAAGTACAAGATTGTAGATATGGAGAGAATTGGGACCAATCTGCAGCCTATTATAAAGATCTCAGTATGGATGAAGGTCTACATACCATTAAAAAAGTATCAGGAAAAGAAATCTCGTTTAATAACTATCTAGATATCGATTCTTGTATGCAAATTCTTTTAGATTTAGATAATTCTTACTATACTACTGCCATTTTAAAGCATACTAGTCCAAATGGTGTGGCTATTGATAAAAACGATCAACTGAAATCGGTAAAAATGGCATTTAAAACGGATCCAATGTCTGCTTTTGGCGGTATCTGGGGATTAAATAAACCTGTCTCCAAAAAAATTGCTGATTTTATCGTAAATAAGGAAAAGATTTTCATTGAAGTTTTGATGGCTCCTTCCTTCGATCCAGAAGCGCTTAATATATTAAAACAAAAAGAAACAATGATTCTTCTGGAATTTGGTGATTTCTTATCTAGAAGAAACAAGTTTTATAATAATCCTGAATTAAGAAGCGTATTAGGGGGAATTTTAGCTCAAGAATACGATACTAAGCCGGTGATAAAGAACTGGAGGGTAGTGAGCAATCGCAATGTTGACGAAACAGAAAAAGAAGCACTAATTTTTGCCTACATTGTTTCAAAATGGGCTAAATCAAATTCAGCATGTTTCGTTCAGACTTATGAAGATGGGGTTTACACTATCGGCATTGGAGCAGGTCAACAAAGCCGTGTCCACGTAGTAAAGTTAGCAGTCCAAAAAGCCATAGAGTTTGGCCATAAAAAAGAATTGCAAGATTCACTCATGGGAACAGACTCTTTCTTTCCCTTTCCTGATGGATTAGAAGTGGCTGTAGAAGCGGGAGCAAAGGCAATTATCAATCCAGGCGGATCTATTCGAGACGAATTGGTGATCAAAAAAGCAAATGAGCTTAATTGTGCATTAGTTTTCTGTGATAAAAGAGTATTTAGGCATTAATTCTTTTTCTTAAATCTTTTCATCAAATTCTTTTCATTTTTAGCCTTCTTCATAATTCAAGATTACATATAAAAGAATGATGCTGATATAATGGTAAAAAATGAGAAAATAAGCCATTATTTATCCTACTCTCGATTTAAGAGAGTTTTCAGAAACATAAAAAAAGTTTATATATGCCTAAAAATAAATTTAAATTACTCTTCCATATCGGAATTATTAATTTAAATGTGCATTTCATGGACTTCTTTTTAAAAAATTTAAGGGAAACTGTTGAAGCGATTAATAAATTAATTGATAACAACGTCAATATGGTTAATACCAAGAGAGTTCGGAGATGCAATAAAATTAAATCTTCAGATCGTTCAAAAATTAATTTTATATGGAGATCATTAGATTGTCTCGCGGAGGAGGGGATATTAGAGATGAATGGAACCTACTCGCCAAAGACCTATAAAATTAAATCAGACGAGAAACTCGATGTAGATGATATAGTCACAAAGATAGAACAAAAGAAAAATTCTGATGAGAATTCTTAACCAAAAAAAAATCTCTCATTTCATTAATTCTTAAAAAACAAAGATTTTCCAAATTAACTCTCAATCATTTTAAGTTGAATTAGTAAATCCTTTAATTTCTCGCGATCTTCTGTATTATCGGGATCTCTAGATAATCTTTTTTGATAGAAAATTACATTCCCATATTTTAACTCAATGCTATTGAAAAGCTTAACCCATTCTTTAAATTTATCTAAAAGAGCTACTACTTCTCCATCTTCCTCGAACAATTTAACATCTCTTTTACCATCAGGAGAAATTTTCATTGCATTGTATTTTTTGAGAGTCAATCCTTGCTTTTTTAATAAATTACTGTTGGCATTCCTGACGTATGCTTCTATTCCGCTTCTCCAATGTACATAATTATAATTCACTTCTTTAATTATTTCTTGGATAACTTTTATTTCATGAGGAAGAATCGTCTCATCTTTTTTAATTAGAATTCTCTTAATTTTTCCAAATTCTGATTCGAAATATTTGGTATAATCCATAATGAGATTCTCAAATTCAGAAAGGATAGTATTATAATTTTGCGCAAAAATTACTTCACTACTAGAAAAAATTAAACTTTCCTCATCAAAAGTACCATTTAATCTTTTGGTTTCCATTAAATCATTTAATATAGAGGTTAGGAGCTTTAATTCTGATTCTGAAAGCGTTTTTTCTGAAAAGAAATCTTGGAATGAAAAAAATTGTTGATTTTCTAACATCAGATTCTCAATGCCTTTCTTAGTATAGAATCTTATTTTCTCTCCATCATTATAGAAAATACCAATAATCTTTTGCTCTTCTTGCAATCCGTGGAGGAGATCCTCAAAAATATTTTGGGTGAGATCAAGATCACTAAATTCAATAAAATCTTCATTTTTAGCCTTATCAATTAACTTAGTTTTTATTTCCGTTTTGGCTTCATTTATTCTGGCAGCATCGATGATAATTATGTCATTTTTCTTAAAATAATCAATATCTAAAGTTCGTATAAACTTCAGAAAATCTTCATAATCCATTCCCGTCTTATCAATATATTCATTGATATTGATCTCACTTTGGGATTTAATTTCCTCTCCAATTGATTTAAGATTTTCTTCTAATTTAAAAAAGACTACATTTTTCTTTATGTTAAGCTCATTAGCTAGTTGGTTTACCAAATCAGCTTTTTCTTGCTCACTTTTGATCTGATTAATGTGTTTAATTTTCTCGTTTAGAAATTTTGAGTAATAGAAAATGTTTCTATCTTTATCAAAAACTCCACTTCGCAAATCAATATTTTCTTCTAAGACGCTAAAAAGAATTGACTTACGTATTTTTAATTTAGTCGAAATATCAGAAATTGAAAAATATCCAAGAATTTTCGAATTCTCAATTTCTTTTCTTACATTTATTAAACCTAAATTCGTAAGATATTGTGTCCCTTCATGATATTTAGATAAATACTCCTTTGGTAGGTTTTTAATTAATTTTGTAAAATCTTCTTTCCGTAATCGCTTTATATATGCAATTAAATCAATAGCATTACTTTTCGCTGCTTCTTGATTAACCGTTTGATTGATCTTTTTTTGAGAATAGTATAATTTTCCTTTCTTCCCTAAGAGAAAAGATTGTTTAGTGTTTGTAGAAACCTCGTCAATAATTCCTCTTAAAAATTCTGGAGGAACGTAATTATATTTATCACAGTTGACTATCCCTTTTTCTTGAAGATCAACTACTATATCTTCGCGTAAATATGCATAAGGATAGAAGTAGTGGAGGTTTGAGAAATAACCTTTAACTATTTTTAATTTGATCAACATTTTCATGAATAATTCCAATTCACTATCATCCTCGATTATTTGAGAGAATATTTTCTTTATCGCGTCACCTGAAATTTTTTCTGCACCTTTAAAAAAGGAAATCAGTTTGGCTTTCTCTATTTCATAATAATAAGTTTGGGTTTCATCCCGATTGCGAATATAAAAAGTAGATTTCAAATCAATTAAGGGACTTTCACTTTTATAGTGAAGATAGTCTTTAAGACTTATTTCTTGTTCCTTAGCTATCTTGGTAAAATCGTATTTTTTCATGATAAATAAATTCGAAATATTTCTTTTAAGTTCCTCAACTTCAACGGTATCAAGGTTCATCTCTTGAAATATGGGGAAAAGCTGGGAAAGCTTAGAGATTAAACTCGATATAATCATATTATTTGATTTATCCTGATATTGGGAAACCAACATTAATGCTATATCCTTAAATTCATATAACTCATCGAAATCGAAATTAGAACATGGTTCAATAAATTGCATTAGTGCGAGTTGATTCTTCTCAATCTTCTCAGTTTTTAAACGTTCCAAAAGAGCACGTTTATGTTTACATGAGAAAGTAGGATTTAGCTCAGCAAATTTATGTAAAAAATAGTAGACATTTTCTACAATCTCATTTGAATCTTGTTTAAGCATTTCGATAAATTGGGGCAAATAGGAATCAATTAAACTTGAATTCATTAATAGATAAAATCCTACGATGATAATAGAATTTAATCGTAGCTTTGTATCGTCTGATTCTAAAAAAAGCGTAACTTCATTAACTAAATCCTCCTGAATGAATGATATCTCTTTTTCAGCTAAAATACTGAAAATATATGTAATTGGAATTGCGAATCCTTTCTCTTGCAATAAGGATTTCAGATGTCCAACGATTTGTGAAACTTTGTCCGATTTTCCTTTTTTTAAATACCTATTTATTTTCTCTACAAAAGGAAAAAGGGTAGAGTATTCTCTAAAATCTTCCGGATTAAACATAACTATTTCTTGTTAATGTTTAATCCAATAATAATTTTTTGAATGGTTCAAGTTCTTTAATATCGGAAATATCTCGCAATATATACGTTGGATTTACTTCTTTTAATTCTCTCTCTGTTCCATGGCCATTCAAAAGAGCAATACTATTAATACCTGCATTATGAGCACAAATGATATCCGTTGGGAGATCACCAATAAAGTACACATTCTTTTTATTAATTGCAAAATGATATTTTTGTTTGATTTTAGTAAGTATTTTAAAAATTGGATAAGGATGGGGCTTTCTGAAGAGTGAGTCATCCCTTGAGATATAAGCAGAGAAATATTTATCCAGATCCAGTTTTTTTTTAAAAAATTCTAACCTTGAATCTTTAGTATTGGAGACAATGCCTAAAGGAGAATTTATGGATTTGAATAACTTAAGTGTTTTTTTTAAATTGGGTTTTAATGTTTCATATATCTCAAACTTGGGATATGTCCACCGAAATTTAATAAAAAAAATAATTCTCTTTAATGGGTTTGAGATATAAGGTTTATATGCTCGATAGGCTTGTATTAATGCTTTAACCCGATTATCTGAATCAGATTCTTCAAACAAACGCGCAAAATCAATTAATCTTAATCCTTGTATATTTTTCCAGTTATAGAATTTCTTTCTTCTATAGAATAAAGCCGTAAACTCTAATGCTTTTTGAGTAAGAACAACTCCATCAAAATCAAATAATAATATCGGAGGATGAGGCATCTGTATTTCTAAAAATTTTATTAAATTCTTAAATTTAATTAAAAAAATTAGTAGATCGCATTAATATAATAAAAGAAAATTAAAAAAAAATTAGAGATTGTAATTCGCAGATTCGGGTTTCATTATAAATTATCTAATTCGTCTGGTTCAGTGCCTATATGGCTTAATAAGTAATCAATTTGCTCTTGTTTCTTGTTTATGTTCAACACAGTATTTAGATGAATAGTTTCCCCTTGTCCAGGAGATAATATAATGGTTCCAGCGCGTAAAGTAAAGAATTCGAAGACGTCTGGTATGCTTTTCTTTATTCGTAAGCTTTTTGTGGGCATACGTTCAGCAGAAGTAAAGATTCCTGATTTATGATAGATTTCATTTCTTTCGATTTTCCAGTAATCAAATTGAGCACTAATCACCACAATTCCAAGAATTACTGCTAAAATAATAGTCATGAGGAAATAGAATTCGGCGGTTAAGTTCGGATTGAATTCAATCGTGGGTGCTGGTAGTGCAACATTTGGTAATACTAAGAATATTAACAATAAAATCACAACTACTGCAACTAGAATTAGAACAAAAAATTTTGTCGAAGAAAAATCAAAAGCAGTGATAAAAAGATTAATAAAGAACATAATGAACCAGAAATTACCGTACCAAGCAATTGGAATAGGTGCTAAAAGTTGAAGCAACCACAATATAAAAGAAGTTAGCAGTAAGGGCCAGAAAAAGATTATTTTAGGATAAGATCTTAATATTACTTCGTTAACTGGTTTTTTTGGTTTTTCATCCATGTTAATCACATATTTTACTTATATATTTTATAATATTTGTAATTAAATAATTGTATGATTAACAATATATATAGAAATTCTATTTAAAAAACCTTGTTATAATCCTAATATTATGATGGTTTGAATTTAGCTTAGGTGTTGTGAAAATTTATCCCACGATGTAATATTAATAAAAACTGCTAATGGATCGAACCATTCTATATGAAGAAGCAATCTCTTGATTTCCGTTAGAACTAATGCCCATATGACCCGGAAGTAAATATTTTACATCTAGATCGTTTACTAATTTAATCGAATTGGTTAATACTTTAAGGGAACCTCCAGGAAAATCATACCTTCCAAAACTTCCCCCTGTAAAGACTAAATCACCGGGAATTAAAATCTTTCGTTTCGGTTCGTAATAGGATATAGATCCTAAGGAATGACCAGGAGTATAATAAATTCTAAATTTGAAATCGGGTGTAATTTGAATCTCGGGTTTATCCTTTAATTCAATTATATTTAATGGAATAATTTCAACTCCAAACATACTCGGATTTATTCCTAAATTTCCAGGAAATATTTTAGTTTCATCTCCAGTTTCTAAAATTTTCCTAGTCTCTCCATAGGCATAAATTTGAGGTGGGGAATCCTGTAGTAATTTTATAAGTGGATAGAGTCCAAGAACATGGTCAACATGCTCATGAGTTAAAAATATCTGGGTAATATCGTTATAACTTAGCCCAATTTTCTGCATGCCCTCAATTAATCCCTTGAGTGATATGCCATTACCCGCATCGAATAAAGACAACTCGTTAGTATCAGTATTAACTAAAATATATTGATTGCAATCTAGCATCTGATTTTCGTCAAAATAGAATAAATTATCAGTAACTTCTTTTCCTACTTTACGAGATCCGCTTAAATTTGGGTAAAATATTGATAAAACCTCTAATTCCTTGTTGTTAGAATAAAAATAGCTTTCTTTTAATCTTTTATTGTTCAGAATTATTAAAAAATTATATTTATTCTTCTAACATACATTCATATATGAAGAGAAAATCTGTTGAGGATGTCGATCTAGAAAAGTTCAAATCCAAAGTGGGATTTGGGATTAAAATATGGTTGGAATTTCACGATGGTGAATCTGCAAATATTTTAGGATCGGGATGGGCAAATTTACTACAAAGTATAAAATCAAGTAACGCTAATAATTTAAAGTCTCTAACTCAAGCAGCAAAAGATTGTGGATACTCGTATAAGTATGCTTGGAACATATTAAGAAGAATAGAGAAAAGAACGGGTATCTCACCAGTAGAAACCGCAAGAGGAGGACCAGGTGGAGGTGGTTGGATAAAACTGAATGAATGGGGTAATTTTCTACTTTCTACTTTCAATAGCTTACGTTCAGAATTGGAAGCCATTGAGACTAATTTAAAAAAATCACTTCAAATAAAGTAATAAATATCTTTTAAATAAAAGAGATATTATTTATTCTAAGACCGAGTATTTTACTTACTTATATAGTATCACAGTAAGAGTTCAAGATAAATGGGAGAAAATCATCGATCACTGAATAGAATTAAGGTTTCAGAATTTATGATTCGTGATCCTTACTTTACTGTTCCCGATGAAAAAATAAGCGCAACTGAAAGGCTTATGTTAAGGAAAAATGTTGGTGGATTACCTGTCGTAATGAATAACAAAAATAAGAAAATAATAGGCATAATCACTCAAAGAGACATTCGTTTAGCCCGATTTGCAACAAATCTTGATTCTCCAAATACCCAGGTTAAAGATCTAATGACTCCCGAACCCATAACACTTAAACAAGAGGATACTTTTGGAGATGCTTTAGAAAAAATGATAACAAAACGTATTGAAAGATTACCCGTAATTAATCCTAATAACGAACTAATTGGCTTAATCACAAAACAATCGATTTTAGAACGATTATTTAAGTTTTTAAAGGATACTAACACTTAAATTTTGATAATTATATAGAAGAAAATATAGTCTTAAACATTAAAAAAATAAAAAATTGACCAACCATGGCAATCCCGCTTCCCGGTACTCCGGTGATTTTAGACATAGGATCAGCATATACTAAAATTGGATTTGCTGGTGAACCAAGTCCTCGTTTTGTATTTCCAACCATGACGGGAAAAGAAAAATATAAATCGGTAATGGTTGATGTAAGTGCACGTAATACATATATTGGTTCAGATGCCGCAAAAATGCGAGGCGTACTCAAAATTAAATATCCCATTGATCGTGGGGCAATAATGGATTGGGATGATTATTATGAAATCCTAAATTATTGTTTCTATTCCCTCTTACGAATTCCTAATCTTTCTGAGTATCCTGTATTATATACAGAGCAACCATTTGTTCAAAAAGAGACAAAAGAATATATTGCCCGTGTTTTTTTTGAAACTCATAGAGTTAAAAGCTTAATAATGATCCCTACTCCAATTCTTTCTATCTTCAGTGTTGGATTAACTACAGGGCTAGTCATTGAAAGTGGAGATGGTATAACTTGGATATGCCCTATTATTAACGGGGAGATCGTTGATCAAGCGGTGCAGAAATTACCATTAGCCGGAACTGATGTTAATCAATACTTGAAAAATTTGCTAATGCGGGAAGGAATTAATATAGAATCCTCCGCTGTAGATGAGATAATTAAGGATATTAAAGAAAAAAATTGTTACTTTGCACTTGATCCCGACAATCCTCCCAAAGTGAAAGATTCTTTCAGTTTTGCCATGCCAGACGGTTCAAATATTAAAATCCCTAATTACATTTTTCATGAAGCACCCGAAGTGTTATTTAAACCCCAACTCATCGGTTATACTATGAATAATATCCCTGAAGCTATTATCGCTTCCCTTCAAGGCATTGATGAGCATTATTGGAGTGATCTCTTATCGCATATAGTAATCTCGGGAGGTAATGTATCCTATTCCGGTTTTGAAGAGCGATTACGTGCAGAATTAAACAAAATATTACCCCAACTGGGGAAGATACCAAAACCGAAAGAGAAGCCCTTAATGGAGAATCATAAATTAAAAATGCAAGCCAGAGAAGTTGCGAAAAAAAAACAAGATACTTGTCCCCATTGTGGTGTTTTAGTGGATCTTACTGACGGGAAAGAATTTTGTCCTTCTTGTGGTGGAAGAGTCGTCTTACCTGAATTACCAACTCAGCCTAAAGCTACTCCTAAGAAAGTTAAAAAAGTAAATGGAAAGTTATTTTGTCCTCATTGTAATAAACAAATTGAAGATGAATCCTCAATTTTTTGTCCCTACTGTGGAAAAACTTTAGAACCTCCAAGTTTTGAGGAACTTCCAAGTGAAGTGATTAAAAAAACAAAACCCGCTCGAGAATTCTCAGGATACTATAAATCAACTGATGAAGTTATAAGATTTTATGTACCAGATAATCTTCATTATGCAATTTTTAATGGAGCCGCAATATTAGGAAGTCTTCCTAGTTTTCAAAATCTTTTTGTTACGCATGAACAGTTTATGGAAAATAGTGACGTTCTATATAAAGATATTAGTGAAATCTTCTAACCATTCAATAATTTTTTTATAAAAGGGAATCATGTATGGGGACCTTTAAATGCGAAATTTCAACTAATCTCTTTACTTATCGTTAATTTTTAATTACAAGTTATATTTTAAAAACTTAAAACTTATTTAAAACTCGCTTGAGGTTTTTTAGATTGAAATTAAAAACTCGAAATATCGCGCTCCTATCGACGATAATACTCTTATTCGTCTTATTAACTCCAATGGCGTTAGCAAAAACAAGGCAATCATATTTAACCGAATTCATTTTCTCAAAACAAGTTGGAAATGAACGATTTGGATCTTCCTATCAAGATACCGCTTATTCATTGGAAATTATTGATTATTATAACCTTTATCAAATCCCCGGTTTATTTGGAGCTGAAATTAAGATCGATATCTCAGACTTTCAAGATAATTTAGAATCTGCTTTAGATGTTAAGTTTAGTAGTGGAGATATCAAATTATTCGAGTTATATTATCTTATTAAATCACTAGAGATTTTAGATGCTACATTGAATTCAACATTAAAAATGCAGATTTCTACCTATGTAAATCAAACAGAGCAGGCTGAAGGTGGGTTTTCCTCTGATAATTCTACATCAACAGCAGATATGACCTCAACATATTTTGCTTATGAAATTAGAACTTACTTAAATGAAGAACTCAATCATACATTAATTAAGAGTTGGATCTTATCTTGTAATAACTCTGATGGAGGATATGGGGGTAATAGTACTTTAAATTCGTCCCAATTTACAAGCTATTTAGCAGTATACTTGATTGACCAGATCGGTAATTTAAATGAACTTGTCAATAGAACAGCAACGCTAAATTACTTCAAGTCATTTTATGTGAGTGACAGTAATAATCTGTATAACTACGGAGGATATTTACCTGATCTTCTCTCCCAAACCACATTGTTTAGTAGTACTTTCTACTGTATAAATGCAATCAGTTTACTTGATAACACGCAACTGAGTAAAGCGGCAACCTTAAATTGGATTCTTAACCGCCAAAATTTTGAAGATGGAGGTTTTAGCAATCTTTATGGTGGAACGGTGCAGGGGGCATCTTCTATTCCAGCATCCTATTACGCATTTATCCTCTTTTTGAATTTCGATAGTGAAGAGTTATTAAACGAAGATATTTTTATGGTAGAGTTTAATTTTATCATATTAATAATCCTACTAGTTGTAATTGCCACTGTTATTGGCTTAATTTATTTTATATGGCGTAAAAGAAAGATCTAATCTTTTTTTAAAATTTAATAAATCTCTAATAATAGACCTTTAATTTTAAGGCAAAATTACTTCAATTAGTATCAAATATTCTATTATAAAAAGATGTCTGAGGAAAAACTACTAAACGGAAAGAGATTCGCAGATCACCTTAATTTGAAGCTAAAGGAAAAAATTACCGATGCATATAAAAAGATGGGTAAAAGGCCAAGATTAGCAGCTTTGCTTGTGGGACAGAATCCCGCCTCAATGACATATGTTAATATCAAACAGAAAACATGTGAGGATATTGGAATCGATTTTACACTTATTAACTTAGACCAAAATATCACTAAAGATCAATTATTTAAAGAAATAGATAAAGTGAATAATGACGACAAAGTGAACGGAGTCATCCTTCAACTACCACTTCCAAAACATCTTCAAGAATATTCATTGGAATTCGTTGAGCATATTTCTCCCCTAAAAGATGTTGACGGGTTACACCCTTATAACCAAGGTAAATTATTCAATTATGATGAAGAATTTGCTCCAGCCACTCCAAAAGGTATTATTGCGTTACTAGAACATTACAATATTAATTTTAAAGGAAAAGAAGTAATAATAATCAACCGCTCCAATCTCGTTGGCAAACCCTTAATCTTTATGTTCTTAAAAAGAAATTCCACCATAACCGTATGTCATACTTCTACCGTGAACATTGAAAACCATATTAAACGTGCAGATATATTAGTTGTAGCTGTGGGAAGACCAAAATTTATAACAAAGGATAAAATAAAAAAAGGAGCGATTATTGTTGATGTTGGTACCAATAGAGTTGATGGAAAATTGTGTGGCGATGTCGATTTTGACAGAGTATTGGAAAAATGCTCTAAAGTAACACCTTCTCCGGGTGGAGTTGGTCCTTTGACAGTGTCATTTTTATGTCATAACACTTTTCACGTATTTAAGAAACAAGTGAATTTAAGCTAATTCATATTCGATCCTCGAATGAAAGAAATAAGCTAAATTTTAATATGAACTATCACGAAATAAATATTAAATACGATAAAACTAATCTCAAAATTTACTAACTTAACGATTAACAAATGGCAATACTTGAACTGGGAATAACCTTAGGTACTAGAAATCTAATAAACCAAAAATATTATCAATCTGATACAAGAGTAGGGCTAGATCCCGAACTCAGGGCGGGATTTCTATCTGCTCTTGAGAGTTTTACCTCAGAAGTTTTTGGAGATAATATTAATGTAGTTTCTCTCGCGTCATTTAAACTTGTTTGTTATTGTGACATCATTTCAATACCTTCGGAAGAAATTTCAAATAAACAACCCTTACTCTCCTATGCCATTATTGAAAAAGAAACTGATGCTGAAATCGTCAAGAAGCATTTGAGGGAAATAAATAACCATTTTCTTAACAGATATTCACTTAACGATATTTTTTCAAAAAAATCTAAATTTTTTAAGGGCTTTGAAACTCGAATAGATCAAATCATTGGAGATTTAAAATTAAAAACAGAGGATCGATTTCGATCCATATTATAAGAGATTGGAAAGGTAGATACTTTTGTCAAGTAATATTGGCCCTGAAGCTCAAGCGGCATACCAGAAATATTTAGATGCGGGAAGTATTGATGAGAAGATTAAACGCCTAGAGGAATTTCTTTCTTTAATTCCAAAGCACAAGGCTACTGAAAATATCGTCGCTTTAAATAAATCTCGTTTAGCCAAACTTAGAAAAGAACAAGAAGAGAGGAGAATACGATCACGCACCACTTCAAAGATTGTAAGTCCCTTTTCAATAAAGAAAGAGGGTACCCAGCTCATCTTAATTAGTGATTATTACGTTCCCGGAGTAGGAAAAACGTCACTCCTCAATTATCTTACTCATGCTGCTAAAGATAAAATTGGTAAATTTACTGCTATTCCGGAGATTGGAATTTATGAGTACGATAAAATTCGATTTCAGATCGTGGATATGCCATCATTAATGGAGGATGCATCCACTGGAGTGGGTAATGGAAAAGAAATTCTCTCTCAATTACGATCCTGTGATTTAATTTGTATTTGTGTTGATCTTTCTCGTGATTACAACAAACAGATGAGTTTGATTTTAACGGAATTAACACGAGCAAGTATAAGGCTCAACATTGAACCCCCTCCCATAACAATCGATAAAACAGGAGCTAATAAAATCCAAGTCTTTTACTTGACTCGAGAAGCGAAGAAAATACCAAATATTGATGAGTTGACAGAAAATATAAAGAAGGTTGTTTTCGAGAACGGTATTCGAAACGCGGTGGTAAAGCTTTATGGTAAAGTAAGTATTAGTGATGTGGTAGATGCTTTAGATCCATCAGTGGTATATAAAAAAGCAATAATTTTAGGCACTAAAGGTGATCTTCCCGCTACTGAAGATCATTTTGAGAGTTTAAAAGAGGAATATTCAAATAGATTTAAGGTTATCATTGGCACAAGTACTAAGAAAAAGGAATTCCCAGACGATTTTGGCGAAATTATTTTGGCACTACTAGAAAAGATAAGAATTTATACCATGCACGCCGGGGAAGTAGCAGACAAACCTTTAATTATGGACAAAGGAGTCCTAGTCAAAGATGTTGCTTTAAAAATTCATCGTAGTTTTTATGACTTATTTGATTATGCGATTGTTATCCGAAAGGGAGTAAAGCAAAAGAGAAAACGAGTGGGCTTAGATTACGGTTTAAAAGATAATGATATTATAGAAATACACATAATTTAACTCCATATGAGGTTAAAGCATAATATCAATATTTCTTATAGCAAGGATAATATTTGGGATTTCTTCCAGCTCATTTTTGTATTCAGTATCAAGATTTGTAATCGTCTTAGCAATATGAGAAACACTTTCAAAGGTATAAATTAAATTTTCTAAATAATCAATAATATCCCCCTTGAAGATCATGATTTTATATTCCTCTTCAAAATATTCACGGATTTCCTCAACACTTAATTTTTCTTCGATTCTTAGATTCAGCAATATTTTTTCCAGATTTATCCTCCCACAATCACAGTAAGGACTATCTTTGCAGGTACAATTGAAGATATCCGTTGTCCATTTTGATACGTAATCAATGAATTCCTGAGAAAATTTTTTCCGTTTTCGCACATAATCTGCATTCATTAGAGAAATTACACTTGCGCTGAAGAAATTATTGCTAAAATATTTCATATTCATATTTTTTGATAAATCCGCGACAACACTTTTAGATAAATATACATTCTTAAGAGGTTTAAGTTCTAAAATAATATTTAATAACGGAACTTCTTTCTGTTCTAATTTCTCAATTATCTCAAAGCTTTTTGCTATAGTAATAAAAGACTTGGCAATCGCTCTCCCTAAGTTAGTTGTGCAATAATGCGCTTGATTTTCTATCTTAATCAAACTTAATGTAAGCAATTTAGTTAAGAATTTATTTAGTTCATAATTACCATTGATCAAATAATCTTGGAATTTAGCTATCTCATTCAGAGGTATGCATTCAGAGAAAGTAGAAATTAAGGCTAATAATTCGGTTAATGATTTATCTTCATCTGGGTCTAATTCAAAGTCTTTAATTTTGCCATTTAAAAGATTAATTGCGATATTATCTTCAGTAGTTTTCATCTTAGGGTTATAAATTTTACCAGGTTCTACAAGTAAATACGCATATCCAAGTGAATGCTTTTTTAATCGTCCTGCTCGCCCTAACATCTGTTCAAATTCAGCAACAGTCAGAGTTTTTATTCCCATTCCTAAGGATTCAAATATTACTTGTTTTGCTGCAAAATCAACGCCTGCCGCGAGTGCTGCTGTAGCCACAACAGCAGCAATTTTCTGTTCCTGAAACCTACTCTCGATATATTTCCTTTCATCGTTAGTTAAGCCCGAATGATATGGTTCTGTTTTAATACCTCTTTTGGTCAAATAGTTTGCTAAATATTCACACTTTTTTCTTGTATTTGTAAAGATAATTGATTGACCCTTAAATCCGTATTCAGACTTCAGATTGAAAGCATATTTTACTAATCTTGTTATTAATCTATATTTCATTGCTTCATTAATACACATTATTAAATGTCGTTCAATAGGAACTGGGCGATTCTTATAGTTGATTAAGCGAGAACCAAGTCTTTTTGCCAATATATCGGGAGCGCCAATTGTAGCGCTCAAGTAAAGAAATTGAGCACCTTCATATAAACATTTGAGACGAGATATGAGTGCATCAAGAATATATCCGCGATCGGGATCGATTAAAGTTTGGATTTCATCAATAATAATTGTTCCGATCTTTCCCAATTTTTCTTTTTGGCCACTCCTTAAGATATAATCAATAGCCTCGTAAGTTGCAATAATTATATCAGCGTCAATAAGTTCATCAACATTATTTTCTTCACTAGTTTCTAACAATGATTCCCCTATCTTTTTGACAATTTTCAATTTTAATGGGTCATACTTTTTTTTAAATTCTTCCGTTCTCACATTTGCCAGGGCGACAATTGGAACCAAATAAATCATTTTCTCCTTTTTTGAGATAATTTGATTTACTCCCGCTAGTTCCCCGACTAAGGTTTTACCAGCAGAAGTTGGAGCCATAATTAGTTGATTAGTCCTCTTTTTCAATAATTCTGCATCGAGAGATATTGCTTGGATCGGCAATAGGGTCTTTATGTTTTGACCTAAAAGTATTTTTTTAAATTGATCTGGAATCTCTAAATCATTTACTCTCGCATTAAGTAGATTTTTAGGAATTTTAGGGTTTTCCTCGACATCATAGAGTGTTATCTCATTATTTTTAATCGGGTTAAAATCAGTTTTAAATGTACTAATAATTTTATTGACATCCTTGAATTTCAAAATCAAATGGTTAAAAAAGTTTTTGAGTTTTGGATTCATTCCTTTTTTTGGAATTAAACCACGTACTTCCGCTTGTTTTATCACTATTTCTAAAGCGCAATTTGGACAAATAATTTTATTGTTAATGGTATGTATTTGGAACCCTTTTGGGAGGATATTAAAATTTCCCTTCTCTAAACAACTGCTACAAAAGGTGAGATATTGAATTCTCTCTGGATTAAATTGAAAATTGTACAACATTTTCGTTATAGATTCGAACTCTCCTTCATTTGCTTGACTCGAAAATCCAATAAACATATTATTGTCTGCTAACAAATATTTCTTAAATAACCGGGGATTAATTGGATTTTGAGTCCCATCCTTATTGATTTTATAAAATGTTAAGGGACGTAATTTATTTTTCATGTCTAAACCAATTACTACGTATCCTTGAAAAAATGGCTGGCTTACATATGAAAATTTGGATAAACTTTTCTTTATAGATTTGAGATAAAAGAAATTGACATTAAAATGATCATCTTCTCCTGTCGTCAATTTCCTATCCAGCACGATAAAATATTTTTTCGATGGGATACTCACAATTTAATACCAATCAATTCTTTTTGAACATATATAGTAATGAGGGGCATTAATTCAATTTTATTAATTTTGTAAAAAAAATTTTCAAATCAATGTGTAAATTAGAATTATATGTACACCTTAAACTTCTAAAAAATTCTCGTAACTCTTTTTTAAAAAAAGTAAGTGAAGCTAAAAGCCAAATATTTGCTTTATTTTATCGTAAATTTGTTTGATCTGTTTAAGTTTTTCTTCATTTCCTTCTTTGAGGTAATAAGAAATCCATTCTGCAAGGCCACCGCCATTGGGGGTCATCCACTGAAGAAAATATTCAACTGCTTGACGTTCTTCTGCTGACATATTAATCGTGTGTTTTTTAATTCAACAAGTATTTGATCTACATTCTATATATAATTACTCTATTTTAATTATTTCTAGTTTTAATTTCATTTGAAAGGTTAGCATTAAAAATTTAGTTAAGATCTGATGAATTTATTTAGTTTTATCTATTTTATAATGTTATAATTTTAAAAATTATAATTTGACTTGTAACTTGGATGTGAAATTCAATGCCAGATGTGCGAATTAAGACGCCAAATTTAGACGATATATTTGAAAAGTGGAAGCAAAAAGCGAGTAGAACCGATCACAAAAAGATGGAGAAGCAATTCGGAACAAAAGGGGCAATTTTTTCATTAGATGCGATCAGTGCCGCAGAATATGTAAAGGACACTCTGAAAGAGGCCGCAATTTATTTTGCTGTGAAAAAAACATTAGGTCCGACACCCAAAGGTAAGGATGAGAACATAGTGACTGCTCCAAAATTAGGACGCGAACAATTTTATAGTTTTAAGGGTAGCGGGAAGGTTAATAAGGAGAATTGGAAGGAAAAGGAAATAGTACCGATGTTTGAATCAATTCAAGCGGTTCCGTGTAACTCGTGTAAAGGAAAAGGTTTTATTGAAAATAAATGCAAAACCTGTAGTGGAACGGGAATCATAAAAGAGACATTAACGGTGTTAGTTGGTGAGGATCTAAAGAAAGAAAAAAGACCTTTTTCTTATCCTTGCAATGCATGTTATGGTTCTGGAAATAGAAGCGAGTTATGTAAAGAGTGTGAAGGACATAAAAATCTTTATAAATATGAAAATCTACCGGTGCCTTTCCAGACGGTAGTTACGGGTCTCCCAGTTTTGCATAGTAGTGCTCAAACGAAGTATGAAAAAGAAATTGGTGATGATCTGCAACAAGTATTAGATGATGTAGAAGGAATAAAATTCAGTGATTTTAAAGAGCTCGAATCAAAAGTAGAAGCTTCCCTTGGCTATATGAATAAAAACATTAAAAAGACTGTGAGTTCGGCTAGAAGTGACCATAAGAATTATGATAAAGATAAGGATACTCAAATAACTACTCCAATCTACTTGTTTCCTTTGATTCAAATGTTTTGTGAAACAAAGAAAGGGTCAAAATTCGAAATTTATAGTTTAGGCTCAGCAAATAAGTTCATGATTTATTCGAACTTCTAATTCCAATTTATTTTTTTTTTATTATTCAATTAAATCATAACGATGGATTAATTTGAACGCAAATTTAAGTAATTTATAAAAAACTCTTGAAAACCGACCCACAAGGAAATTAAATTGGGCAATATAGTCTGACTTAGAGGCAATAATTCTATTTTCAAAATCAGGATAGCATATTCCCCCTATAAATCGGGGAGGTCTACCTAAACTCTTAACTTTTTTATATTCTGATACTAATGAATGAGTTCCTCTCCACGACTTATCGGAAAAAATATGTTGTTTCTTACCAGAATTCAAGTTAATCTCTCCATATACATTAATAGGGGAGATTCCTCCCTCGAAATCGCTATTTTCAATGAGAATGGTATTTTTTCCAAGGTGAAGGAATGGTTTAATATCAAAAATTTTGAGGTTATATAAATTCATAACATAATTAAGTGAATTTCTAGTAATTACATACCCAATATAGATATTATTAATCTTAATTTTTGCAAAACTTCCAGCCATAACTTGTATGTAAGCACTATTAACATCCTCTTCTATAGAGAATTCTTTTGTGTAGTAGTTCGTATATATACTGTGTCTCTTCTTCGCATCCAAATATATTGTTTGACTTGGAACGTTAGGATTTTCCCAGGGTTTCTTATTTTCGATTTTTGACAACATGGAATCATAAAACTTCTGCAACCATACATATTTCTGTCGAATAGGGCTAAATCCATACTTTTTCGCACATTGATTCCATAAAAATTCATAGTCCTCTACCAAATCATTTAGATTGGCTTTTAATGACTCTATCTCATCGCTATATATGCTTGCAAACTTGAGATTGCCTTTTTCAGGATGAAAGGATACTAACTTCTTTGAATGGATCCGTTTCATACAAAAGAATTTGATGTGTTTTGCAATAAATGCTAAATTAAGGATATGGTCTTTATGCTTAATTTCATTTTGCTCCAGTTCATTACAGAGTTTAATAATTGTCTCAAGATCAGCAATGAGGTCATTAAATTTAGATACTTTTATATTTTTTCGATAAATGGAACTCTTTTTATTATAAGGGTGGCTAAAAAAGTGATTATAATAAGACGTATCTCTTATATGTAATCGTTTCTTATCCTGAATCGATCGAAATATAGAAAAAATCTTGAAATATCGTATGTCTCGTATACCAAATAATTGAATCAATAAGGAACGCCAGAACCTTAATAAATTCACATTTTTTGCAGCATTCCATCCTATCTCGCTGGAAAAGATAAAGCCATAGTATCGATTTTCTCTTATCTCTTTGTTGTTATAATCACCCCAACTGGAGGTAATCTCACCTATTGCTCCCTTCTGATACCCATATTGGATTAAATTCATAATATTCTCTTCAGCTTTACTAAGAGACGGAAAAATTCTATTAAAATCCATAATACTAGGACTTATAATGATATCTAAATTAGATTTATTAATCTTGTCAATTATTGGGTGCTTTTTTTTGGAACTGTAATTCCAATACATTATTATTATATCTTTTGGTAAATTCTCAAGAACTTCATCATATTTATACAAAATATCATGATAAATTATTATCTTATCATATCCGTGCTTTTTAGCGATATTATAAACTTTTAAATAGTGTTCAAGATATGCTCTCCCAAGACCAAGTTTTTCGACATGCTGTTTTGATGCCAATTTTCCCACATCACTACTCTCATCACAAGCTATATGAAAATAATTGGACTTAAAACTTTCTCTCAATTCTCCAATCATCTCATCTAACAAATCATAAACGTCAGGATTGGTTATATTCAAACTATTAGAACCGGGAAACTCTCCGTAGGTCCAGTAACCTTTCTTATGTAAGATATTATCCCAATGGCCTGTGGTTTGAAAAATTGGCACTAACTCAATGAAGTATCGCTTAGCATAAGTATATAATTCTTTTATCTCCTCCCTATTGTAAGCCCCGCGTTCCTTTCCAATTTCAGGATGCCCTAGGAACTGATACATATCATGGATGTAGACTAAATAATAGTGATTAATCTTGTAATGGCTTAAATCTTTAAGAAATTTTTTTATATTGGAGATTTTTGGAGCTTGACCCCTCGATATATCATCTGAAATGCCCCTTATTAGTAGATCGGGATAATCAAGTATAATAACTGGTGTAAAGGATAAACTTTTATCGTATGAATTAAATATTTGGAGTACAGTTTGAAGCCCATAATACAAACCCTGTATATTTTCTGAATATACAAGCAAGGAACTGTCATTACAATTTATAAAATATCCTTGTTCTCTCCACCTTTTATCTTTTCTAATATTATAAAATGAGATCTTTGGAAAACTACTTTCAATCAATGATAAACTTGCTTTAAGATTAAAAGCCTCCTCCTCAAATTTTACATCAAAGTCCACTTCTCTTTTGGAACCGCATAACGAGTCAAAAAATTCATCTATTAAATAATAATAATTATCCGAAATATCAGTTTTAAGAAGAATTTTCCCTGTTATTTCTAATAGAGGGGAATCTTTCTTTCGAATATAGCGAGGTTGCGGTATAAGAAAGAGCTGATTATTTGAAATCTCACTTTTATGCAAATTCTCTAAGATTACATACATCGATATGAACTTAGAATTTATGGAAATAAATAAGGTTAGTGGATTATACCCACTCTTTTAACATTAATATAAAATTACTTCCTTGCGTAGAATCACCTTCAACGCGATCTTCTACCCAAATTTTCCCACTATAATTCTCTATTAATTTTTTTACTAAAGATAATCCCAAACCCAATCGATTAAAACTTTGAGATTCTATCATAGTAGCAGTAAAAATGCTTAATTTTTGCGAATCTTGGATCCCGACGCCGTTATCCTTAAATTGAAATTTAATCAAGGCTTCATCATTGACAGTTTCTTTTGATATTTGGATATTGATTCTTACTTTTGGTTGGGAATTATGTTTTACGGCATTATAAAGAATGTTATTAAAGACATCACTAATTAGATGATTGGTTCGAGCATATAATTTATCATAATTGCTCTCAAAAGT
Organism: Promethearchaeota archaeon; assembly: GCA_004524725.1. Classification (GTDB taxonomy): domain Archaea; phylum Asgardarchaeota; class Lokiarchaeia; order Sigyniarchaeales; family SOKP01; genus SOKP01. Next base: position 31,395 of record SDNW01000003.1, on the reverse strand, counting down.
AAATTCAATTTCTCTTTTAGGAAATCGCTTTTTGATATTTTCGATTGATGTTTTTAATATTTCACATACTTCTACTTTTTCCAAATATCTATTAATATTATCGATTGTTGAGATTTTTCTTATATTTGAAACTAAATTGGCTCCACGATTAACTTGATCTTCAATAATATCAAATAAGTTATCTAAATCGATAACATTTTTTGACTTACTTGTAGTAAATCGACATAGTTCCACAGAGGATAAAATGCCTTGTAAAATATTACTTACATCATGAGCAAAAACATCTTTATAGAATTCTGCTCGATTATATGCTTCTTTATATTTCTTTTCTGAATTTTTTAATGCAATTTCAGAATTTACTCGTTCAGTAATATCTTCATAAGTGCACAAGATACCCATTACTTCTTCCTTAGAATTATGCAATGGGATCTTATTAGTATCTAACCAAGCTTGTTTTCCATCTGCTTGAAGCTGAGGTTCAATGATATGATATTCTGGTTTATCAGTGTCCATAACATATTGATCAATTTCGAAAAATGATTCCGCTTCACTAATTTTCCATGGAAGTTCATAATCAGTTTTGCCTAAGATCTCTTTAGGGTTGCTCAATCCTGCGACACGAGCAAAATTTTTATTACAGCCTAGGTATGTAGAACTTACATCTTTCCAGGAAATTAGTTGGGGGATATTATCCATTACCAATTGAAACATTTGTTTATTTTCTCTTAATTCAATTTCTATAATCTTCTGATTGGTAATATCTCGGATAATGCCAAGAAAATACTTTTGGTCTGATTTTTGAGTAGAAAAAGCGGTTACACTTAATTCTCCAATAAAATTAGTTCCACTTTTACTATTAAATTCATATTCTACCATCCCAATGCTTTTAGAAACATCAAGTTGGTCCAAATCTTTTTTGATATAATCTTTATATTGAGAAGTTGTTAAATCAATGAGACTTTTACCTATGAGTTCTTCCTCAGAATTGATATTAAAATAAGATGATGTATTTTTAGAAGCCTTTACAATAACTCCTTCTTTATCAAGAATCAGTACAATATCGGGAAAATTTTCCATTAAAGCTTTAGTGATATCATTTTTCATTGGATCTAAAAAATTTATTCTTAGATGGTTTGCTTTTTGGTCATTTTTGCCCATGATATGGACCACCCCATAGTAGATTCGGATATTGATTTATTTTCTCATTTATTATAATGCAAATTATTGAATTTATATTTTTATTTAATGATAATATTCTATTTATTTGAGCGAGTTTCATCGTCCAATTGAGTCTTTATCATCTCCATTAGTTCCTCTTCTGAATATTCCTTATCCTCTAATGGCTTGTAATTTTTGTTAATTTTCTTCTTAAGCCAATTAGGCATGATCCATGCTATAAAAAATCCTAAGGAAAAAGAAATTGCCAGTATTGCGGTAATTCCAAAGATAATTAAACTAGTAATGTTATCCGGATCCCCCCAATATACTCCTTTTGGTTGAAAAAATTCAGGTATGCTGTTAAAGCTTATGAGGAAAGAGAAAACTGCGATTAATTTATATCTTAATTTTACCCAAGGAGCGATAATATATTCATTTAAACGATTATAGGACTGAAATGCTGCCCATGCAAGCCAATTAAAAGTTAATAAAGTATAAGGTAGATCTAAAGAAACTCTTAAATAATAGACGTTGATTCCAAAAAGTAAAGGTAAAGCATGTAAAGCTATTTGAATAACCCCCAAGATAAAAACTATGGCGAATACTATGGTTGGGTATACTTTTTTCCTTTTATAGAATGTCAAGTTAGTAAAAACTACAGTGAAATTGAAAGCAATAAAAATAAAAATCTCTTGGAAAAATCCACCGAGATTAAATAAAACATTACCAATAAATCCAATAGGCAAACCTATAAAAGCTATTGCCGCAATTATAATATTACACATTTTTATTTGAATTCCTCGCACCAAAAGAAAAAATCCTACGCCTAAGATTATAATAATGAATAAAGCAAAAATTAGAGCAAAAGTATTGAACAAGATTTCACTTAACATATTATACACCTGCCATTGTAATTACTGACTGATTTTTTTTTAAATCTTCTAACATAATATTGATAATAGTTCTTAAATTAACAACTTCCAGATTTAATAACCTTTTTTTAAGCGATTGGTTTATTATTAACTTCAAATCCTCATAACTAAGTTGTGATAATGGTTTAAAGGGTCCAAATTGATCTTTAATGGATAATTTAATTAGACCTCTAGCTGCAGGAGGACTTATATTAAGATTCGTGGCTAAATTTTTGCCTAAGATATTAATAATTTCTATTGTTATTACCTCCTGATATTTTTCTTTCAATCATATCCATGAGCTCTCTCTCAGATAAAGTTTCCTCCTCTTTTGCTTTATAATTACGATTAAAGAAACTTTTGAGCCAATTGGGCATTATCCAACCAAAAAGATTACCAAAAGAGAAAATAAGTAAGGCTGATGCTATGAATATGAATACTATTGGATTTACTGCTTCATAACCCCCTTCATATGGTAAGAAATAATTAGCATAACTACTTAATCCCAAAAAAAAAGCTGAAACTGCTATTATTTGATATCTTTTTTTTATCCAAGGTTGAATATCATGATTTTTAAGATTATTATACGTAATAAGGGCTTTATATCCCAACCAGAACATAGGAACCGAAATTTCTATGACTAAAATTGTTATGTATATATAAAAACTTGGTATTAATTCAATAGAAATAGTATTTTTTAATGGTAATTGAAAATCATAAATTATCACATAAACAACTTCTAAAATCCTTGAAGAAATGAATATTAGGAGTACTAATAGAGGTATCTTACTCTTAGAGTCTTTATAGAAAGTATATTTGACAAAAAAAATTAGGAATAACAAGCACAATTGGGGAAGTATATATCGAAATACTCCAAAAGGGAAGAATTCTCCGGTCATTTGGATTCCGTAGAGGATGAAGAACATCGCTAATCCAAATAAATTATACAATTTTGTTTTAAATAGGCGATATAATAAAAAGAAGCCAGTGTAAAAGATAACAATCAAGCAAGTTAAAATAATAATCGGAATTACAATCTCATACATTATTACGAATACAAAAATCTCTGTTTAATATATAAAAATGTAATCTAATAATTAGTTTAAAAATTTAAGTGAATTTCAGATTATATGGGTCGTATAACCACTCTAAAACTATCTAAGCATATATTAAAACTGAAGGATAAAAACCTTATTAAAGACTTGTGGAAAATTGGTTATTAGATTTTTACGGGTAGCTGTAATTAGTATTATTGAAGAAATAGCCGCAAAGCCAAACTGAAAGAAATTGCCCGGAACTTCAACTAATGCAACCGCTACTCCTAGATTTAAAACGAATGCTTCGTAAAGAAAATAACCTAAAGGTATTATAATACCCCCAATAATAACTGCCATTAAATCTCGAAAGGATACTCTTGAGTTATTATTCCTTGGATTTGAAATTAGTCCAATAAGAAAGCCTTCAATTCCTTTTATTAATAGTGTTGCTGGAGCGTAAATATAATAAGGTGATAGTATATCAGCTAGCATTGAACCAAATCCCCCTGCTAATCCACCTACTATTGGTCCAAATAATAATGCTGTAAACATTACTAACATATCACCTAAATTAATATAGCCTCCAGTTGCTGGTACAGGAATGGCGAAGAATGCAGTTATAATATAAATTAATGCCATAAAAACTGCAGTTAATGCAACAATTAATGGGTTGGATGGTAATAAATACCCTTTAAAGGATTTTCCTTCGTAGTTATAACTATTTTCTTTTTTTAAATCACTCATTATCAAAATATATAAGTCTCAACTTATATATTAATTTTTTGACCCACCCATATTTCTAAAGATGCTTCTACATTTTGAGTATATTATTATAATAAATATTAGATTAAGGTAAGAAGGATATCTAATGCATCTAAAATTCTTTTGCCTGTATCTGATATAAAATAAAGTACGTTTTTCCCTTCTTTTTTTCGATAGATTAGTCCCTTACTTTCTAAATCATATAAATGTTGGTAGATCGCAGCTAAACTGATAGAACTAATTAAATCCCTAATTTTTGTACCACTTATTCCCTTTATACTTGATAAGGAGATCTGAGAGAGAATCTTTAACTTGGTAATGATGATTGATCCCTTTCCCGAGGTGGTTGTTTGAGTTGAAATCGCCTCTAAAATATATGGTGCTTTTAAACCACTACCCGTAATAAGGCATACTATTTGATCTTTTTCATCAAAGAGATTTTGGTCGTTTAATTGGTGAACAGCAGCTAAAGTAAGCGCGGATGAGGGTTCAGCGAAAATCCCTTCACTTCTTACTAGTTCGTCGACAGAAGATACTATTAGATCCTCAGGGATGGCTATCATAGTTCCTTTACTTTCTTTTATAAATTTTATTGCTAGGTTCTTGTACATAGGTTTTTGGTCTAATATACCTAATGCGTGAGATTTCTGGATATCTGTTTTTACTATTTCTGATTTTTTTTTATCAAAAAAACCATTTACAATTGGAGAAGATAAAGAAGATTGTACACCAACTAACTTCGGAGGAGTTTCAATTATTTCTGAATTTTTTAATTCTAAAAAACCCTTCCAAATGCTTACTAACAATTCACCGCTTCCCATAGGTATAATTATCCAATCTGGTACACCTTTTTGCTTCCATATTTCAAAGGCTATCGTTTTTTGAGCCTCTATTGTAAGCGGGTTGTATATTGGCGTTGCTTGATAATAATCTTCATATTTTTTATCCAAAGCATATTTTATAGTCTCGTTAACGAATTCACCCTTGATAAGAATTTCAGAATTATAAGCAATCATCTGAGCTTTTTTACCCATATCTATTTTACTTGGAACAAGATTAACACATTTCATTCCTTCCAAAGAACAATAAGCAGCGAGAGAGGCTCCTTGGTTTCCGTTGGATGCACAAATGATCTTATCATAGAGCCAACTTCTAGCATGTGAGACTAATAATGCACCGACTCTGTCTTTAAATGAATTGGTTGGATTTTTAATTTCATTTTTAAAGATTAGATTTTTCAAACCAATGGAGTTTCCAATTTTTTCTGAATCATTACAAGGGGTTGCTCCCTCATTCATGCTGGTCTTGTATTCTTTTTTGATATTAGGCTGAGTAAAATGTAAATCCCAGAAGCAAGATACTGTTTTAAGTTTAAAAAACTGTTGTTTATAATTACTTATCTCTGCTTTAATCCATAATAAGCCATTACATTCTGGACATTTATATTGTATCTTATCTAATTTAAATTCATTTTCACATTGAGTACAAATGAACGTTAGGGGCGATCTAATGATTCAATTACCTCTTACCTAATCCTTCTCCACAGAATTTGGAATGTGGAAGATATATTTTTTCTTATTTCTTAACGATGTCATTGGAGGCAAACGCAGTTAATATTTGACCGAAAAATAAATGATGGCTTGCCATTTTACCGGATTGGCATGTATGAATAATTTTACACTCATAACTCAATAAACTCCCTTTAATGGTAGGTACTTCAGTTTTAACTCCTTTAATTAATTCCAAACCAGCTCGTTCTACCTTATTTGTATTGCGACCTGAAAGGGCTCCTGTAACATTAATTGACCCTGCAGTTTCAGGTGAAGGAATGTTTACCGTAAATTCTGGAACACCCTTCGTTAATAGTTCAAAAGTATAACGCGACGGAGCCACCGCAACAGTTATTGTTGGGATCATCCATAATTGTCCAATTGTTTTCCATAATAATGCCATAACATTTACCTGCCCATCACCTCCCATGGAGACCAAATTGGCAGTATCAAGCATAAAGTATTCCATATATTCATATGGCTTTATTTGGGTTCTATTTTCATTCATAAAATCACTGTAATTAATTTATTAATAGAGATACAAATATTAATTTATGCTTCAAATGGTTCATTATGAATCACTTTATCAATAGCATCAAGGCAAGCTTGGTCCCAATCATCATAAGGATCTATGTTGTTACAGCAATTTGGACACCAATCTGGGGAGTATCCTTCATCATAATCATCAGCTTCAAAATCTCGATTTAAACTACCTCCACAATAAAAGCAGACTCCCTCATCATATCGATCTAAAATTTCCGTAATCAAAGCTATTTTCCTTTTTGCTTTCATCATAAATTTCTCTAAGATTTCTAAAAATATTACAATATAATTAAAATAAGAAAGTAATAAATTTTTATTATTTATTATTGGATATAAGAATAAGAATCAGTTAAGTGTTTTTCTGCATCCTTCACAATATTATCTATGATATCCTTACAGCTTTCAATCGAATCAATCGCTCCAATGCTCTGACCCAGCAACACGGCTCCATCCTCAATATTTCCATCGTATGTCATTTCGTAATGCTTCTGGTCCTCTAATGCTTTTTCAGGAGTTAATTTGGTTTCTTCCTCTAATTTCTCCTCTTTACTTGACACTACACCATGATGTAGTGAATATTGGTTTTTCCATAACCGAATTGGACCTAAAACACCTGTAACATAGATCGTATCACTTGCTTTAGCAGGGGGGATTACATTTTTATATTTTTCATGAAATTCACTTTCTTTAGACGCAATAAATCGGGATCCCATCGCAATTCCATCCGCACCTAATGCTAAAGCTGAAGCTAACCCCTGTCCACTTGAAAAACCACCGCAAGCAACTAATGGGATATCGGGATGCCTTTGCTTGATTTGTTGAAGTAATACTAAGGTGCTTATTTTTTCATATGATTGATGACCACCACCTTCCCATCCGGTTACCACAATACCATCTACACCCGCACTTACACATTTATCTGAAAGCCATAGTGCCGGTGCAACATGAAAGTGCTTCATCTGAGAACCCGCTTCCCTTAGTCTTCGAAGTGAATTACTTTGGAACATTTTTGGGGTGCCTGCACTGGTAACCGCATAAATACATTGGTCTCTTAATTTTGGATTTTTACTTATGAATTTCGGAATAGCTCTACACAGAGTAGCAGCATCAATCTGGAGTCTTGAAGTACGAATATTAAATCCAAATGGCTTATCTGTATGTTCTATAACATATTCCATATTTGCTTTCATTTCCTGAAGACTACTCTTACCAAATAGATTAGTATGGCTTAAAACACCCAAACCTCCTGCCTCAGACACTGCTACGGTTAATTTTGTAGTATAAAATGGTCCCATTGGGGCTGCAACTATAGGATGTTGAATTCCAAACATCGAAGTTAATTTTGTTTTTAATACCACTTTTTTATCCCTTGAGAATTCAATTTTTAATATTATATTTAACCTTGGAAAATTTAAAAGTATTCTATTTCAATTAATTTCGTTATGGTAAGAGATTTAAATAAATAATCAAACAACTTTTTAGTAAAAAAGAAATTAAATATGCTGTTTAAAACCAGTGTTATTACAATAACTCCTATCACAAAACCTATTATTAAATATATGCCAGTTCTAGTTGCTTTTTTCTTAAACTTTATACTGCATCCATAACAATCCGTAATAGGTAAATTAGTCTTACACTTGTCAAAGGCTTACAAAAATGGGATTGCTATTTATTTCCTAATTTTATTCCCTTTCACAATTTTCTTTATAGAAATTTTTTTTTCCAATTCATTACTTTCAAATTATTAAAGTTTTAAGCTATTTTGATTTCTTATAAATATAATAAAAAACTTACTTGCCATCAATATGACACCAGATATTATCTCTTTTGGAGAGTTATTGGTTGAGATAATGCGCAAGGATGTAAATGTTCCTCACGCTGCAATAGGTGCAGTTTATCGTGGACCATATCCAAGTGGTGCGCCTGCAATCTTTATAGATTCCGCTGCTCGAATGTCAAAGCCTTTTAAGTTTACTACAGGATTTATTGGAGTAGTAGGAAATGATGAGTTTGGTTTAACTATTATTCATAAACTTAAATTGGATGGTGTTGATATTTCTCAAATTAGAATTGAGAACGGTAAAACTACGGGCATTGCTTTTAACCAATATAACTCGGACGGCTCGCGCAAATTCATATTTGCCCCTGGAGCAGCAGGAGACCTTTCTAAAATGGATTTCAAGAGTTCTTATTTTTCAAATGTAAAAGTTCTCCATATAATGGGAAGCTCATTATCAATTAGTTCCAGTTCTCGCGAATTTTGTTATGAAGCTTTAAAATTAGCTAAAAAGGAGAATCCCGATGTAATTATATCTTTTGATCCAAACTTGCGTCCTGAAATGCTTGAAATAGAAAAAATATTAGATATTTGTAAACCAATTTTAAAACACACAGATATTTTATTACCTAGTGAGGAAGAGGCTACAATGTTAGCTCAAACAAAAGATTCTAACAAAGCTTGTCAAGAGTTATTAAAACAAAATATTCCTCTTATTGTTTTAAAAAGAGGTAAAGCAGGATGTACTGTTTATTCGAAAGACTTTGAATCCTATAGGCAAATATCAAGTTATGAAGTAGAAGAACTTGATCCCACAGGTGCGGGAGATAGTTTTGATGGAGCATTTATAGTCTCATATTTAGCTGGGTGGGATCTCATTGATGCTGCGCGCTTTTCAAATGCCGTGGGTGCACTAAAAGTGACTCATTTTGGACCAATACCTAATACAACATATAATGAAGTTATTGAATTCATGAAGCACTCCTAAATAACTAAAGCATAATATTATTCCTTCAAATGAATTGAATATATGTCCGCACCTATGATTTGATTACTTTTAACCTCGATGAAACGAAAACCAGGAGGTTTAAACTTACTTTTTGCCGATATTGGACCGATTGCTTGTGTTTGAAATATAAATGGTTTATACACATCAAACCAAATCTTAAACTCATCTTCCGTAAAATCATTAAATTGCTCACTATAATTCGAGGTGTACATTTCACAGGGAATTTTTATATAAACAGGAAAAAGCCAGAACCCAAAATTAATGATTTCAGGCTCTTTTGCTTCTTTTAGCCGATACTCTCTTAAAGTATGCGTATGGCCACAAACAACAAAATCTACTTTCCTTCTAATAACCTTGTCAGAACCCGTAAATATCTTGAGGAGTGTACTCCAGTTATACATAATAGTTTGGTATTTCATATTTAAAATTTGATCTAATCTTCCTGTCTCATTATATTTTCTAAGATTTTCTTCATAAAAGTGAGACCATTTTAAATTTTTTTTCTTCACCCCAAATCGTTTAGCAAATTTTCTTCTTTTCATAAATGTTAAGTTTGGGGCTATAGGAGGAGTATGCATAACAATAACAACTTTCTTGTCATAGCTTAGTTTAATGTAAGCTCGAAGCAGATCGATTTGGTAATCCTTAATTCCTTTGGTGCTAGGTCCTCCTTTGAGAAGATCGTGTAAATCCGCTATAGAGTCTTCTCCTGTGTCAAGGAAGATAAAATTATATGATTTTCCGATATTTACTTGATAATTAAGATTAGGATTTATGAATCTGAAATAATCTTTCAAATACTTTAGTCGAGAACGAAGTGCAGTGATATAATTAAAAATTTTTATGTCATAGTATCCTTTAATGTCTGAACGGGTCATTCCGAAAATTTTATGAATTTGCCCAAATCTTATACCATAATGATCGCTTCTGTAATCATGATTTCCTGTTATAGTAAAGATTGGAGTTAAAATCTCCTTTCTATTAATAAACTCCTCATCTTCCCCTAAATAAGGAGGTAGATTTTTATTTTTACCTAATAAAATATCTAAAAATACATGAAAATTATTTTCATACTGATAATTACCTCGAGCAATATTAAGATAATCGATTAAATCTCCCGTCATTAAAACGAAATCTAGTTTATTTTCAAACACTTTTTTATTAGCAAATTCTATTAATTTGCGTAAACTATAATTAAAATTTAATTTCCCTTTTTGGATTTTATCCAATTTTTCATCTTGAAAACCTTTTTTATACTCAAAATCTCGATGAAGGATAAAATCATCAACTTTCTGCGATCTTTTTGGATTTTTTGCACGATTTTTAATTTTAATTTTTACCTTCTTTTTAATAAAATTAATAATAAAATCATTTCTCCGAGCAATATGGAAATCAGTAGAATGAATGAAGTTAAAAGTAGCCCAATCCTTATCATAAATCGCAATACTGTGATAATTGATTTTAAATTCCATCATATTAGGGATATCATGAACAATATCAAATAAGATAAAATCTCTATCTAAAGATCTCATTAATTCCTCAATCTGATGAATATTTTGAATTTTGAAAGTAATCTTATGTAATTCTTTTCTTTTACCAAAAATATTATCTACTTCAAGCAATGAATTATAAATATCCCAAATGATACCATTTTCTTCTTCTAGAAGTTTTACGTCATTGAAATTGAAATCTTCTAACTTCTTAATCTCAATAGGTTGCAAATCAATATTTTTTCCTCTCCTTTGAGAAAATTCTCCCTCATCTTTTAAAATAGGCTGAATAAAAAGGTTTGAATAAAATGATTGTAATATCTTTGTAGTTGGATAACCTGGTATAGTAATAATTATTGCATCAAAAGTAATATTTTCCATGAGAAGACCATTCATATCTTTATGATCTCTTAAATTTATCAATGTTGGTTGCCCTAAGTTTGGTTTAATTATGATTGGGAATTTTCCTTTTTCGAGATTTAGCATGATAAGAAGTTTCGGTGAAAATGTAGTTGAAAGTAAATTTATAATTATTATTTGATTTTTGTAATTTAATTAATATATCTAAATTTTATTAAAATTCTAAATTTTGATTGTTATGGAACGGTTATACCAACCCGATTTTACATGTATATTTGGAGTAGACTATGGCGATGCATTTTCCTATAGAAACATAGATAGCCTAATATGGCCAATTTTTTCGGACATTGAGCCCTCAAATACATTAAAGAACCTTTTAAAAATAAAGGATAATGAAGGAAACCCCCTTTTTTATCGACGAAATTTAAGGATAGAAGATTTAAAAATTGAAATGAATTGCTCCAATATTCATGTAGGATTAATTCAAGCTATGAATACAAGTAAATCATATGGAATAGCAAATTCAGATGTTATTGAATTAGTAAAGAGAGATCCTAGCATGTTTAAGGGCATACTTTCATTTAATCTTAATCAAAAAACCACAGAACATCATATTATTAACGAAATTCAAAAAATCCAAGATTTAATACCCGTTTGTGGAGTAGCAATTTATCCTTCCCTTACAAAATTAAATCTAACAGAAGAAGTGAATCAAAACTTAATGAATCTAATGAATTACTGCCGAAAAAATTCTCTTTTTATAAAAGTGGATTTAAGTAATTTTAAATTTGGAGACAATCACTCTCAATTTGCATCACCAGAAAGAATTGAGAGTTTTATTGCTTCTCATTTGAATAATTATATCATCCTTAGTGGTTTTAGCATTTATAATGAATTTGAAAATATTCTTAACCGATTTAAGAAATACCCTAATGTATGGCTTGAATTTGATCCAAGATCTATTGGGGGAATGACTCCTAGTAATCTATTTACCAAGATTTTTGGAACACAAGGTTTCATTCAGAATTTCTGGCAAAGAATATCAATTGGAAGTGCTACTCCAACACTAGAAATCTCTCAAATAGTAAGAGGTTTTATAGAAGCAACGGAAAAACTAAATTTCACTCAAAAAAATTTGTTACTAACGTGGGCTTTCCGCAATCTTAATCGATTCAATAAGTCAATTTTTAAGCCGATTGATAATGGTATCATTAGTACTTATCCTAAAATAAAAGAACAATCTGACAAATCTTATATAAATCAAATTATATCAACCAATATAGTACAATTAAGAAGTTATAGTATCACTCAATTGCTCTTTTTGACTGATATTATTAAGAATATCTTCGATAGAATAATAAACAAGTATCCAGAATTAAATGACGGTGAATTATTATTACGCTCCTACCATACGACTACTACACTACTTATTAATGAGCACGAAGTAGGTAATTATCTTGATTTACATTATTACTTTGCAGAATTGAGTACCCAAGATAGCTCAGATTTCATGCACACAGTTCTTGCAGAAGAAAACCGCCCCGATTTTAATCACTTGGATCATAGAATCGCCAGCACTTACGGATCTAAGCAATTAGTCCTCCCAATCAGAAATCGAAAATTAAAATTAGGTTCAAGGGAAAATCTATACTTATTAGCAACATTTGGTCCAAGAATACTTGATTTATTGATAGAAATAAAATTATACAAAGAAAACTAAATATATTAGGAAATGCCTTCGATTAGTTCTGCATCCCAAATCAGGAAGAGAACACTTTCGTTTTTGCAAAAAATACCTAAAGAATATTTTCTCCAAAGATCTCAAGAAATGATAAAAACTCTAATAGAGCATTTACAATATGAATATAAAATAATCCCAGAACGCGAACGAATCGGAAAAGGCGCAATTTACATCTGTAAAAATATTGCCAAAGAGCTGGTTTCGTTCCTATCAAAAACTTTGGATTTAACTTCTGATAATTATTTGGAATTAAGTAGAGAGTTTTATCAATTTGATATGAAGAACAATTCTTTATCATCAAAATATCTTTCTTTACTCCTTTTGGCAGAATTTTTATTAATTTCTCCTCAATCCTTACCCCAAGCAAAAAGTTTAATAGAGCTAGCCGCTATAGATCATGAGTGGAGTGTTCGTGAGACTGCCATATATCCAATTCTTTCATGCTTAAAGAAAGAACCTGAAACTACTTTCCAGTATTTAAATTATTTAACGAGCAAAAATAATGAGAATCTTCGACGTTTAGTTTCAGAGAGTTTAAGACCTTCCAGTTTGATCAAATGGCTTAGAGAGGCAGACAAAAACAATAAAGTCCTTATGATTTTATCAAAATTAAAAGCGGATAATTCAATTTATGTCAGAAAATCAGTTGGAAACAATTTAAAAGATCTCTCAAAATATATGCCCGAAAAGATATTCGATTTAATGGAAAATTGGATTGATTTAGCAAAAATCAAAGTTACGGAGGATTTAGCTTCTGAGAGGGGATTATCCAAGGAAAATAAGAGATTGATCTGGACTATTAAGCATGCTATGCGGTGGATTCAAAAAAAAGAACCACAATATCATGATCGATTAGAGAGAATTTTAGGTAAGAACTATGTAATTTATTTTGATGAAAAATCTAACAAATTTGCTAAACCTCATTAATCCTATGAACGATGAATCTTTTCTGAATGAATATGAGGATAGATTTTACAATAGAATATTTGATTTCTTCTTACGAGAAAAAACAATCCCATTTTTTTAATAATCTCTAATGAAAACTTTTTTTTTCCAGTCGATACTCATATTTAAATCTATTGTTTAAATTTTTGCCCTAACCTCAGAATTGAAAGATGATATTAAAAGCTTAAATAGATTAAATACGTATATTTACTAAGGAAGTGTAGATGGATGAATAATAAATTCATTGATTTTAATAAAAATATATTTGTACAAACCCATATTTCTTTTTCATATTTAAATAAAAATTAAACTTTATATTTCTAATACTACTTCTAATTTAATAAAACCAATTCAATACAAAAAGGATGAAATGACTGACGATTTAAAGGAAGAAGAGAAGGAGAATAAAGCAGAGGGTAAATTAGATAAGGATGTCGAGAGAGTTGATAAAGAATTTTTATCTAAAGCTAAGAATTCTAGAGATATGATAGATAAAAAACTACGAACCTTCGAGAATAGTATAGAAGATATTTCAGAAACAATCAAGGAAAATGGTTCAGATGAAGAGATTAAAGTAAAAGAAAAGAAAGAACTTGAGGAGATTAATCAAGAAATTATTGAAGCAGAAGAGAAGCTGAATGCAATTAAGAAAAAAGTGAATGATAAAGATGAATATTTAACAGCGTTAGAAGAGACTACTAAGCTTTTAGAAGAAAAGTATAACAAAAAAAATAAGGAGATGCAGAACTTAGAAGAGAGCCTTAATATTATCAAAGAAAGCAAAGAAAATCTCGAAGAGGAATACAAAGAATTATTAAAACAAAATGAACAATTAGTAAAAACCTATGAAGCAAGACAAGTTGATTTAATTGTTCTTACTGACAGTGTAAAAGAGAAAGTAGCTTCTCAAGAAGAACTTAGAAATGAGCTTTCCAAACTGAAACAGGAAATCCAAGAGAAAAATGATTATATTGAAAAGCAAAAGGAAGAAGCTGAAGCACTAGAGAAGAAAATTAAAAGCTTAAAGGCGGAAAATGAAACCATGAAAGCAACGATTGAAAAAAATAAATTTGAATTAGATCATACGAATAAAGAGATCGAGGTAAAAGAAGAGGAGAGAAAACTTTTATCAGAGCAAATTGAAAAACGGGAATCGCGCATTAAATTAATTGAACAACAAATTCAAGACTATAAAGAAGGATTTCCAGAAATGGAGGAACAAAGAGAGACCTATGAGGAATTACTTGCTAAGTACAAAGTACAACTCTCAGAAAAACAGCAATCGCTAATTGAAATGGAATCAAAAATTCAAAACTTAAATGAAACATCTGATACTATTGAAAGTCAGATTACTAAACAAAAAAATCTAGTAGAAGTAAATGAAAAACGTTTAGAAGATTTAAAAGCAAATATCGAAAACACTAATAATGAATATATAGAACGCGAGGAACGATTGAATTCATTATCCGAAAAGTTAGAAGACATGCAAAAAGAGAATGAACGATTAGTAAAGTCCAAGGAACTTATTGATAAGAGTATGAATGATTCAAAAGCTCTTCTTCAAAAACTGAAAGTAGAATTAGAAAGCCAAGAAGAAGAGATAAGAGATAAAGAAAGTCGTATTAATCGATTGGAAACATTGTCGTTAATTTATAGAATTTCCAAATTTTTCGGAGGGATCTTAATTGGGGTGGGCATCTTTTTCATAATCTTAGCTATTGGTGACATTTTTAATTTTATCGATTTTGGAGGTATTAATATTATTGAAATTGGGGAGTTCGATATGAGTTTTATTAGCTTATTATTATTAATAAGTGCGGGATTTACGATTATTTCGGGAGTCTTTCATCTAGAGAAATCCTAAGGTATGATATAAATTCCATTATGAATCTTCTGTCCTAAAAGTTATCCTAAAAGATTAATTATGAACGAGACAAAACAAGAAGAAGCACCATCTGGAAGAGATGTAAAATTATTTCAAGGAGTGCTTTACGGTATTGGTTGTGGTATTGGCGGTTCAATTTTTATCCTATTAGGAGATGCAATAAGAATTGCTGGTCCAGGAGTGTTAATAAGTTTGCTTTTAGGAGGAATATTAATCTTTTTTACAGCTTTGAATTATGCGGAACTCTCTACAAGTCTTCCGATTGCGGGTGGTGCGTATAATTTTAGTAAAGAGGGTTTAGGCGGATTCTTAGCGTTCATCATTGGTTTTTTTTTATGGATTGCTAATATAGCAACCTGCTCTTTCTCCGCACAAATTTTCGCCTTGCTCTTCGATGAAGTATTTAAAAAATTTGGAATAACAGCAATTTCTCCCTTTACAGCCCCAATTGCCATAATTGCTATAGTTTTTACGAGCGTTGTTATATTTCGTGCTCAAAGTATCGCGATTAAAGCTTTAATCTATTTAACTGTAAGTTTAATCGGCATTTTAGGATTTTTTGTAATATGTGGACTTATTATTTCACCTATTATCAATCCACCTATGTATAATCCTGAGTTTCTTTTCAGTGGGACTGATTTTTTTAGCGTAATCTCAATATTTTCACTTTTATTTATATTTTATACTTCTATTACTTCCAACCTTGCTTACTTAAGCGTAAATTTAAAAAATCCTTCAAAAACAATTCCAAGAATATATATGCTAGCAATTGTGCTTACTTTGGCTATTTATATATCAGTTACTCTGGTTGTGTTAATTAATATTGGAAATGATGCTAGTAGTTTAGATGATAGTCCAATTCTTTTAGCTAATATTTTAATGAGTATATTAGGTCCATTCGGGATTGTTGGATTTTTTATTATGGCTTTAGCGATTCTTATATCAACGTTAATAGCCATAAATGCTTCTTTAGGTTCTGCAACAAGTATAATAACGGCTTTAGCAAGAGATCGTTATCTCCCTGCAAAAATTAAAGAAAAAAAAAAAGTATCCAATTTCCCCCCACTTGCCTTGATAATTACTGCTTTAATTGTCAGTGTGTTCACTTATTTTGCTGAAATTGGATTAACTGCTGAAACAGTGAGCTTTATTTATTTTTTTGGTCTAGCCACGGTAAATTATGCTGCCGTTAAACTTCGAAGAAAGAGAAAATCTTTAGATCGTCCCTTTAAAGCACCTTTTTTCCCTTTTTTACCCATACTCATTAGTCTCTTATTTTTATTCTTCTCTTTATTTTTATCATTCACTGCAATTCTCCTTGGATTTCTCATATCGATAATAGGAGTTGCCTATTACCTAATAACGATTGCTGATCGCCACTCGATCCGGTTGACACTTGCTGGTATAAAATTCTTGTTGATCATTATCTTAGGGGTGTTTATTTGGTTCGTTAACAATTTCTCCGCAACCAATCCTTCAATTATTTTAATTAATCGAGTTTTAATTATAATTTGCATTTTCAATATTGGACTGCTTTTCTTTGACATTATATCTCTTCGAGAAATAGTCTATTATTTTGTAAAAAAAATTGACAAACAAGTTGTTGCTATTCATTTAGGCAAGGCTCAAATAATCGAATTGGGAAAAAAAAAATCACGAATTTTAATCTTTGTAAATTTTATATTACTAAGTATTGAATTAATTTCTATTATAGTAACTTTTTTCATTCTTTTTCTTGTACTCAATGGTATCGTTGGCCTCCAAGAGATTTCTTTTGGCTCTACTGTTATTATTGAAGAAGCTGCTCTATTCATATTCATTAGTCTTTTAACCTTTCTTGAATTAACCTTAGTCTTTAGCTCAATCTTAATGTGGCTAAATTATAACGAATCAAAATCATTCTAAATTTTGTTTTAATACTAAAATGATGATCTTTCCTAAGATAAATTTACATATTCATTCGACTTATTCAGATGGAAATAATTCAATAAGAGAAATTGTGCAAAAGTCGATTAAACAGGGATTAGAATACATATGCATTACGGATCATTTTACAAATTCATGGAAAGCAAATATAATTCCTAATTTAGATACGAAAGAGAAGATGGAACAATATTTAACTGAATTGTCTGAAATAAGACAAGAATTGATTGAAGATAGCCAAAATTTAGTGTTACTAAAAGGAATTGAAGTGGATATTACTAGTTCCTACGATTACATCATGAAAATGATCTCTCCACAAGATTATGATATTTTACTGTTTGAGTATGTGGAAAGTGTTGAAGGCGTTGGATTCGTGAAAAATCTACTCCTTAACTGGAAGCAGCAATTTGAAAAAATAAATGAGTATTGTATTTTTGGTCTTGCGCATTTTGATCCCTCTTATTTTGAATATAGTTCATTAGGGATATTGATGAATTTTTTAAAACAATATAATGTGTATTTTGAATTCAATTCCAGTTATCCACAATTTTATTCCCAACGCTATAGTAACTTTTTTCATGAACTTCAAGCTAATCAAATTTTGGTCTCCATCGGATGCGATTCTCACGATATATCTAATCTTGATAATTTTGAGGAACCACTAAATATGATAGAATTTTATGCTCTTGAGTTAAATCTTAAGAGATTCATTGAAATTCTTAGAACAAGAAAACGTTACTATAATACAATTTAAGAAGTTACTTCATTAATTACATTCAAGTAGATCTTAAACGCTTTTTCATAAGCGATATCTAATTTCATTTCATTTTCAACACTCGGTTCTTTTAAGAACTGTTTCAAGATATGCTTACCAATATCGAAAATTTCCTTTCCCGCAATAATCTTGCTTTTAATATCAGAGCAATTTACCTCTGCGATAGTTCTATTATTTCGCAACTGCCACTCTTTTAATGTGTACCATGTAGCCGCTCTTATAGTTAACATTGGAATATCTATCTGCTCGCATATAGCTTCTGAGATTCTTTTAATTAAAAATAATTGGAAAGGACTGCATTTTACCTGAATGTAATCTCTCTGGATATCCCTAATTGCATCTTCTTCAAATTTTATTGCGAAAGTCAAATATCCTCAACCTAAGAATACTAAATAATAATTCAACTTAAACATATAAAAACTTTAAGTTTATTTTTTCAATTATGTATAAGATTATCCCTTTAAAAAGTGCGTGGTTATCTTTGTATCAACCTTAAAATCTAGACAAATTGGTAAAGCTTAGACAGCAAATCCTAATTTTGTAGTATTAAATAGAATAAAAACCAAATAATATTATGAATACTTCAACCACAGTCAACAGTCACCAAAAGTCAAAACGATACTTTAAGTATATGATCTTTATTTTGATGTTTGTAGAAATACTAGATACCTATACTACCAATAATTTAAATGTCGTAGTATCAGATATTTCAGCAGAATTCTTTCCATTTCTGGCAGAAGATGCCGCAATCGCCTTTTATCAATTATTTTTAGCGATTGCTACCTTGGGAATGTTTTTTGTTATTGTAAACCAATATCTCACTGATAAATTTGGTAGAAAACTGCTTTTAGTGATCACAATATTTGGTATGGGGTTTTTTTCATTATTGATCTCCCTCTCAACGAATATCTATCTGTTTACGATTTTTCTGTTTTTTATGTATTTTTTCTTTAATTCAGACATCTGGGTTATATTTATTAATGAAGAAAGTCCTCCTAAAAAAAGAGCATTTTATACGAATTTCGTATTGATAGGCGGAATTGTAGGGGCTTTACTAATTCCTTTTTTTCATAGTATCATTATGGATTGGAGAGGCATGACGTACTTTGCCATCGCTCTCGGAATTCCTTTAAGTATGGTAGTCCTTTTTTCCTTTAAGGAAACATCAAAATATCAAGAATATAAAACTTCTAATAGATCGTTAAATCAGCATAATAATAGTTTTAGAGCAAATCTCAAAAGTATTTTTATTTCAAAACGCAAATCGCAATATATAGCCATTCTAATAATTAGTTTAATAGTAGGACTTAATAATCTCTTTATACTTGTGGGAGAGGATTTTTTGACGGGAAGTGCACTATCTAAAGACGATGTGGATTTAATTGTTTGGATAATGGGACTGGCTTCCATAGTCGGCTATCTCATTACGGGAATAGTTGCTGATAAATATGGGCGAAAACCATTATTATATCTTTACTCTATTCTATTCCCCACTTCATTATTCATTGTAGTTTTCGGGATCAATTTACCTGAAGGTGCCTTGATAGTGGTAGCAATAGGGGCAGGATTAGCTAATCTTTGCTACTGGGGTTTTAGAATATTAATCAGTATTGTTTCCCTAGAGATAGTTCCAACAGAAGCACGAGGTACGGGTACAGGGGTAAAATCATTAGTTGCTGCTTCAGGAGTCACAATTGGTTTATTAATCAGCTTTTTCATAACATTTAGTTCGGGTTTAGCCCTTTCCTTTGTTATTTTGAGCTCTTTATTTTTAATTAACATTCCTTTGATATATAAATATCTTAAAGAGACGAAAGGGATTAATCTTAGCGACATCTATTAAGTTCAATAAACATATTTTTATATACGTTTTTTTTCTAATCTTATTATGGAATTAGATGAGAAAATTGAATTAGCAGCCAAATGGATATCTGATTCAAACAATTTAGTAATATTTACGGGCGCGGGAATCTCAACTCATTCTGGATTACCCGATTATCGCGGTCCTGATGGAGTATGGACTCGAAGAGACAAGAATCTGCCCCCACCTAAATCGTTACCATGGGATCAAGTAAAACCTAATGCCGCACATTATGCTATAATTGAACTTTTGAAGATTGGAAAGCTTAACTACGTTATTTCTCAAAATGTGGATGGATTGCATGCGAAATCAGGAATTCCGTTTGAAATGTTAGCTGAATTACACGGAAATCGCTATTTTATGAAATGTCTTGGTTGCAATACTAAATTTACCTATGAGGAGGTAGGTTGGGATAAAAGTATTTGGGGAAATGGCTATCGTACAGACAAGGTTCATAGGGGTCAACCCAATTGCCCTAAATGCAATGATAGACTAATCTCAAGCATTGTCAATTTTGGGGATCCCTTACCTAGTGATGAACTTGAGGAGGCAATAAATCGATCAATTCGTTCAGATGTCTTCTTTGTTATAGGTTCTTCATTAGTAGTGTACCCTGCTGCGGATTTACCCTTATATGCTAAAAAGAATGGCGCAAAACTGATTATACTTAATAGGGGGGAAATTCCCTTAATATTCAATCCTGATTTGCGATTTCATGAAGATATTATAGATGTTCTTCCACAAATAATAGAAAAATTAAAGGAAATTGAGGAAAAGGATTAAATTATATCTTTTTTTTAAATTATTTCTTGTCTTAGAAGATTAATATCATTCAAACAATCTCCTAATAATAAAAATCCTGATACTGCTATAAGGATCATCAGACTAGGATAAAAAGCAGCCCAAGGAGCACTAATAAACATATCAACTGACAATGCGATATCATAACCCCACTCAATCCATGCTATACCACCAAGCCTTAGGAAGCCTAATACTGTTATACTTAATATATTTCTCCCGATATTATAACTAATAGCAACAATTAAAGGTTGTGTACAATTGGGCAAAATATGGCGAAAAAGTAATCTTTTATTCTTGGCTCCTGAGACTTTTCCAGCAACAATATATGGGAGTTCTTTTTCTTTTATTACATTTGTCCTAATTATTCGAGCAAAATAAGGTATTCCTATAATACTATAGATTAATATTAAATATAAGAAATCTCCTCCCAAGATGGTGATAAAGATAATAGCAAAGACTACTCCAGGAAAGGATAATATTATATCCATAATTCTCATGAAGAGAACATCTAACCATCCACCATAATAACCTGAAACGGCACCTATAACTATTCCAATTAATATCGAAATTATGGTTGAAGTGACGGCAAAAATTAAAACTGGTGCTGTTCCAAATATGATCCTAGCCCAAATATCATAACCCATAAAAGTCTGACCTAATGGATGAGCAGATGAAGGAGGAAAATACCCTTCGAGTGTAACTAATATTTGACCGATAAGGTGGTCATAAAGCGATGATTCGATATAGGTATAGGGAGAGATCCAATGTTGAAAAGTTGCAAGTGTAACTAAGAAAAGAATTGCACTTATAGAATAAATAAATAATAATCGTTTATAACGATGTAATTTATGCTTTACACCAAATTTTAAATCATATTGAGTTTGTTTCTCCTCCAACTCATCCAAACGATAACCTGGAATAAAGAGGAACCTAAGATTATGAATAATCCAAGAGAGTACCATCTTTAATGAGTTCGTCTTTTTATAATCTTGATTTTTTAAATCCTCAGATAATTTAGTCTCATACATTATGATTTAATTGTTTTAATTAAATTTCATAGTAGGTTACTTAAAAATTTTGATAAGGAGAGACAAAAATTTTATAACCTATAATGTTTCTCAATAATAACAATCCTAATTTTATTACAGGATTTTGATTCAAATTAAAGTAAAAAATACTTTTCAACAATGCATTATTATATTTCTCATAATTTCTCGCTCGTTAATAAGCCAATTTCACTGAGACTATCACCAAGCAATAGGAAACCTAAAACTGATAGAAAGATCATTAAAGTTGGAAAAAAGGCTGCCCATGGAGCCGCATATATATAGTTTATCATAAGTGCAATATCATAACCCCAATCAATCCATCCACCCCCGCTTCTCAAAAATGCTAATACTGATAAACTAAGTATATTCCTCGCCACATTAAAACTTACATTTACTATTATTGGCTGTAAACAATTAGGTAATATATGACGAAAAAGGATTCTACGATTCTTCGCTCCAACTGCTTTGCCGGCATCGATGTATGGGAGTTCTTTTTCTTTTAATACATTAGTTCTAATTATTCTAGCAAAAAAAGGGATTCCGATTATACCGTATATCAATACTACTATTGTGAAATCTGTTCCCCAGATGGTAATAAAGATAATAGCAAAGACTACTCCAGGAAAGGATAATATTATATCCATAATTCTCATCAAGAGAACATCTAACCATCCACCATAATAACCTGAAACGGCACCAATAAAAATCCCTATGACACAAGCCATTCCTGTTGAATAAGTTGCGAAAATAAGTACCGATCTTGTTCCGTAAATAAGGCGTCCTAAGACATCCCAACCACAAAAAGTTGTACCTAGGGGATGTTCTGGCGATGGTGGTTTATACCAGTAAAGATTTCTGGGTAATTTGCAAACACTTAGATCCCACGCTGAATAAATCCAATATTGAAATACGGCTAGAGTGCACAAAAAGAGAATTATGATTAGCCCGATAATAAATATGGGTTTTTTATATCGATGAATCCTCCGCTTTTTAGGATTCTTTAATTCGTATTGATGTTTCCGTTCAGTAAGTTCTTTTAAATCATATCCAGGAATGAAAAGAAATTTGAAATTGTGAATAATCCAAAATAAAATTGATTTAAAATTAGCGACTCCTAATAAGGATTTGTCATTTAAGTCAACATTATCTTGAAGTTCTTGATACATTATCAATCAATTAAGTCATTGATTACTTATAATCAAAATAGATTTTTAATAATCTTTTTTTGTATTCAATAATAAATTTTCATTATGGGATTACTTAAATATACTATTCGTAGATTACTGATCTCACTTGTTTGTATATTTGGACTTATAATTATCATATTTATTCTTTCACGTGCTTTACCAGGTGATCCCGTCTGGTTTAGATTATCTCCAAAAGCGACTCTTCAAGATTATTATGAAGAACGAGCAAGGTTAGGACTTGATAAACCAGTCTTATATCAATTGATTGTGTTTGTAGGTGATCTTTTAACAGGGAACTGGGGTTTTTCCTATTCTGTAGCAATAGATGCCGAAGTATGGACGTTAGTTGCATTTTATTTACCTCGATCATTAGAAGTTATGATTATTAGTATGTTCTTGGCGATTGGGTTAGGAATAATGTTTGGTAAAATATCCGCAAGAAAGGTTAACTCTATTTGGGATTATCTCATAAGAATTCTAACATATTTCGTAATATCTATCCCTGCATTTGTAATTATTGTTTTTTTTGTGCTAATCTACATTAATACGCCCTTCAAAATTTTTCCACTTTATGGATATAAAACAGTTTATTATCCAGATCCAACTTTCATTACAGGATTTCCATTATTCGATTCATTTATTGCTGGTGAGTGGTATATATTCACTGATTTATTATGGCACTTAATTATTCCAATTTCTACAATGACGATTGTTCAGATGGTTGCCATAATTAGACAAACCCGATCCAGCCTTTTAGAAATAATACAAATGGACTGTATAAGGACTGCAAAAGCTAAAGGTTTATCTAATCGAAAAATAATAAGAAAACACGCTATGAAGCTTGCGATGCCTCCTATAATCACGATATCAGCCATGGGTTTTCCGATAGTTTTAGGAGGAATGATTGCAGTTGAGGTAGCGTATAGTTTTGTAGGGTTTGGATATATATTTAGAGAAGCTATAAGATACAAGGATTATTCAGTAATTGTAGCTTTTATCTTTGTGATTGGCGTGGTTGTTATTTCTTTTAACTTTTTAGCAGATATAATTAACGGATTTTTAGATCCAAGAATTCGTTTTAAATAGATTAATTAAATAAAAAAATATATAAATTTCCTTGCTAGATATAATATTAAAACAACTAATTTTTATCATGGATTATAAAGAATTAATAGATAAGGGAAAGCTAAGATGTGACAATATAGTCTCAATAAGCTTAATAATCGGTATTGTATTTTTGCTTTTGTTTTTTAGGCTACTTACTTATATGTCTCTGATGATATTTCCCTTTGTCTCTCTATTCTTACATGGTGCTGTCTACATCTATAGAGTAGCTAAAAAGAAGAAGTATAATAATGCAAAAACCCGTATATTTAGATTAATTTTAGGAATTTTTTATATAGGTCTATCAACATTCGTCATTTGGTTATTTTTTTCCCATCCTCAAGTATCAATTAGTTATATAGTTTATTTCTTGGCAATATTCATGGTTTTTATAGGATTAGCAGCTATCTTAAAAGGCTTCATAATAGAAGTATATTCCCCATTTTATAGAAAAGCAAATATTATTATAGGTTTTGCAACTTTAATCGCGATAGTTTTAGCTATATATTTTGTTGATTTTTATTTTTTCTTGTCACTCACATCTTTGATTGTTTTACTAGCATTAAATGGAATTTTGCGATCAGGATTATATTTGAGTGAATTTGGGCTATCCTTAAAGAATTTGAAAAATATTAAGTATGTCTTTTTCATAATGGATAATTTTGTTGTCTTAAATTTAGAGGAAGACTATAAAGGATAATTTTTATTTTTTCTTCCACTAATCATTTCAATTTATGAAGCAGAAACTTATTATTTCAGAATCCCATAAATATTAGAATTTCTCTGAGTTTCCTTTAGAACTCGTTTTGCCTCTCGATTATTCAATGATAGAGAAATCTCAGCATTTCTACTCAAAGAACCACTAAATATAATATCATTATCTGCATATACGTTAATATTTCTACTTGCATACTCTTCATCAGCACGAATAACCAGTTTTTTCTTAAATTCGATTATATCTAAGGAAATTTTCTTACTACCATTTTGCCATTTGTCGAGACTTAACTCAGATCTTCTTCTATTCGATTTTACTTTTGAGGGGTTGATAGGATTGACCACAATATCTTGTCCGAAAGAATACATTTCATATTCTAATTTCTTAGTTAAATAATCTCTTACTTCTATTACAGGTCTTGCTAAGTCTTTATCTCGAAAACCATATGGAACCTTGACTGTCATCTTTAATGAAAGTACGGTGGAAACATCACCATTTTCAATAAAAATTATAGTATCGATTATCGAAGGAAGCATTCCCAATTCAATACGGCCTATAAATCTTTGAACGGCATCAATAGCCGATGATGAGTGTACAACTCCCACCATACCCACTCCGGATAATCTGAAGTCAGCAAAAATTTGGAAATCTTTGGTTGTTCGTACTTCATCGAAAATTGTGAAATCTGGTCTTACAAGTAAAAGAATATCTGCTGATTTTTCCAAACTCCCCTCAAGTTTAGTATATTGAGTAATATTCGGATTTACCTGTAAATCCCTAACACTTTCTAAGGTTTTTACAATTTTATTTTTTTCGGAATAATAATTTGCCAATGCTGCGGAAAAAGTGCTTTTCCCCGCTCCTGGAGAACCAGAAACTAAAATTCCTTCCGCTTTTTCCAATCGATTCCTTATCCTCTTATCAAGCGAATAATCTTCTAAGGTTAGGTGAACAAGAGGTTTAACCGCTGTAATTTCAACATCATTAGAAAAAGGTGGTCTGGTAATAACGATACGTAAATCTCGTAATTGGGTGACCACCGCACCAAACTTTTCTATTTCTACGAACGAGTGTGGATCTTCTCGCACATATTCTACGATCTCAATTGCAATTTCTTCAATTTTTTTCTTATCAATAATTTCATCACCAATTTGCTCCATATACCAGTTTCCAGGGCTTCCTTTTTTTGCATAGGCCGGTAATCCTCGTTTAAGGTGAATGCTCATAGTCTCATCATCAAAAAAACTCATTATCTTTAGAGCAGTTGGTGTATTTTCCTGATGTATCACTTTTTCCTTTACCAACATCACTTCAATTCCCTCAAAAATTCCTACGTCACCTTGGATTTTATCGGCAGTGATCAAAATTGCTCTATTATCTCTCGCACTTTCTCTAATCAATGCATCTAATTCTCCTCCGGGAGCCATTTTTATTTCCTCTCGAGTTGGTCGATGGCCGATAACATGAAGTGTAATATCTCCCTCATTATGGAATTGGCGAAGCTTTTTTAAAACATTCAATCCATAAAACCCGATTTCTTTTTGAATATTTGTGCGATATTCAACCTCCGCAACAACTATATTCGAGATAAATATTTCAGGATGGTCTCCCAATTCACCATCCTCTATTAAATTAATAATAAGTCCATTGAATATAACAGATGTATCGCAAGCAAATCTATCGGGCATATTTTTCTCCATTCAAATTAACTTTATTAATTATCTCAAATTTGTTTACACTATAATAAATTGGCTTACTCAATCTATCGACCGTTGCTATAATTAAATCCTTTCGGGAACTAAGAGCTACTCGCGACATTCGATCTAATTCTTTCAACTCGACGGGATCTCCTTCAAAGACCGGATAAATCAAATATTTGGCAGAATCTTTTTCAAAATCAGATCCCCGCTTATATACAAGAAAATCGATGCCCTCTCCATATCCAGGTCTCACGATATATCCTCGCTTCCGTAAATCCATATAAATAATATATTTTTGCCATAATCGGCGATCAAATTGAGTAAAATAAGTTAATAATCGTTCAAAGTCACATAATGGTTCGTTGTGATCATTATCCTTCCATAATAAAATTCTGTTGCGTTCAGATAACAAAAGAACTTCTATTGGATCTAAAACTAATTTCGGTGCACTATTCTCTGATTCTTCTAAACTTCCGATATACGAGCCATTGTAAAACTCTTCGATTGCATTCTTGTCGGAAACTATCACTTTCTCTTTTTCAATAACACCTTCAAACTGGGTTTTTTCGCTGTTTTCATTCGCTTTTTCAGTCATCTTCTTCTAATACATAATCATCCATTTCTAATGAATTTAATCATATTGGGAATAGAAGGCGATTTTAGGATATCATTTTTCTCTGGAAATTATGAAATTAATTAATTTTCCTAGGTTTTTAACCTTTTCATAAAGTTCTGGCGATTCCTTCTTTAAATAATCTTGAAAATTATCCCAACTTTCCTTTTTGTCGTCTGGAGCGTCCAGTAGAAGTTTCTTTGTTTCCTTAATGTCGAAAGTAAAAATTAATATATCATCAACGCGATTCGCGTAATCACTAAGTAAAAATAAGTAGTATTCATTTAAATCCGATGGATCTAATACATGATCAGCTTTATTACCATCCCCCGCCTTTTTTCCTCGTAATAGACGCGTATCTACTTGGGTTGGGAGGATCATATTAAAATTGATGTTCTCTCTTTTATATTCTGAAGCCATTGCCTTTTGCATACCAACCACAGCATATTTACTAGCAACATAGGCAGTTAGTCTTGGAGGAGCATTGGGGTAGGCCTCGCTACCTGTTATTATAAAACGTGCCTTATCCTTTTTATCATCCTTCTTCATCAAGCCATAAGCAGCTTTAAAAGTATAAAACACTCCTAAAACATTTGTATCTAAAATCTCGGAAAACTTCTCGTTAATGAATTCATGAGTAGCCCACATGCGAGAATATCCCGCGTTTGCAATAACTCCGTTAAATGGTCCTAATTCTTCATAGAATTCCTTAAATACTTTTGATAAAACATCATAATTCGTGACATCTGCCACCTTTATAACCACTTTTGAAGGAAAGCCCTTAGATTGGATAATCTCTTTAGTTTGGTTTATTTCCTCCATAGTCCGTGAGACTAATCCTAAATTCGCGCCTTCTTCTGCACAAGCGATCGCAATTGCTCTTCCGATACCTCTTCCCGCGCCGGTAATTATAACATTTTTTCCCTTTAATAACATAAATAAATCAACCTATAGTAGAATAAAAGATTTTCCTTGATTTTCTCATGAATATAATCTTTATTAAAAAAAGATATAATGGTGTTTGAAATAACTTAAAATTAATTTGGGATGTTTAATTCCTAAAAAAGGGATGGAAGAAATATTTAAGAGAATCCTTGCAAAGGTTAAAGATGCTTCAAAGATTGTCTTTATGGGAATAGGAGAAGAGAAATTGACGGATGATGGGGTTGGTCCCTATATTATCAGCAAACTACTTCATTTAACCAATCAAAAATTTCTTTTTATAAATGCGGGTATTGATCCTATGGCAAGAATAGATGATATCGTGAATTTTAAGCCATCCCATTTGGTTCTCATTGATACATGTACTTTAAAAAAGGAACCAGGTACTATAAGTATCCTTGAACGTGAAAACATGAGCAATTACATCCCTATTTCTTCACATACAATTCCAATTCATATTGTAATTGATTTATTAGTGAATCAAATACAGAATCTAGAAGTTTTTATGATTGGTTTTGTACCTCAAAGTCTAGAAGGATTTACTGAGCTCCGTCAATTTAGAAACAATGAATTGAGTTTAGAAGAGTTAGATAAAAATATCGATTTGCCATTTTTTGAAATTCACTTGACAGATACCGTACAAAGATCAGCCGATAAGGTTATTGAAGTGATAAAGAAGTTGATTGATCTGCTTTAGTAGACCTCATTCACTTTCAAACAAATTTTTGAAATTATTAGTAATGATCTCTATTACTTCAATAACTTTTTCTTTTTCTTCATTTTTTAGACGTTTTTGGAATGATTCCAAAAAATGCAATATTTTTTCCACTTCTTTTAATTTTCGAATGTAATCAGAACCATCTCTGTTTAAAGAACCGCCCCACGCCATGATATTGCCTCCCTATAGTTGAATTAATAATAATATAATTAATGTTATTACAATCATGATTCCAACAAATCCTACACTAAGCCAAGAGAACAGCGCATTTCTTACATAATTGATCTTGAAATTTACTGCCTCATAAGGGCAGAGTTCAACACAACAAAAGCATGTAATGCATTTATCTTTATTCCACTTAGGAATATTTCCTTTTTTGATGATTTCTGGGGCAGAGATCGCGTTAACTGGACAATTAGTCCAACAAGTAGAGCATAACTTACATTTATCTCGGTTGAATTTAACCCTTGCTCTAAAGATTGTCTTTCCTATATAATTTGCAAGCCATTTTGGTAAAGGCATCGAAACGGGTCTGATCTTTGGAGGTTTAAATTTTCTTTTTACTTGCTCAATATTTTCCCCTATACACTCAATTTGGGAAAGATTATTAATACCTAATCCCTTCTTTTCAGCTTTAGTTAAATAGAGCACTTCAGAGGGATCAAATCCAACTATCTCACATACCATCCTATCTAAGGCAACTCCATCATAACCCGCTAAAACTAGATTCATTTTTACTGGGATACCACTAGAAGGTCCTTGACCCTCCATACCATAATAACCATCTATAATAGTTAACTGGGGTTTCGAGACAGAATATATATCCACCAAAGCTGAAGTGAATCGATCCAGAGTTGCTGCTTGAGCGTGAGTCTTAGGTTTATTTGCGAGTAGTACTGTTCCAAACATATTTTTAATGCAGCATGTAAGTTTACATTGCCCATGCGTTTTAATCTTCGGAAGATTGATAATGAGATCTGCCTTTTTTAATAGATAAGAGCTTGAAAATTCATTTATCTCGAGTGGATTTTCAACCGTATAAATAACTCTTTCTGTTTTTTCAAATGGAATGCATTCCACACCCTCCTCGTCACATATTGCATCAATTCCACTCTGACGCATTGCCGCCTCTGTAACGCCTGGTTTTTGACCCCCAGAAGAATCACAAACAAAAATTTTTGATGGATTAAATTGCTTCACCCAATGAATCACCGAACGTACAATTTCAGGATGCGTATTTACTGCCCTTTCAGGAGGTTTTCCCATCAATAAATTAGGTTTTAAGACCACTGTTAATCCTTCTCGTGTCATTAATTTTTTTGCATTAATCATTTCAAGAGAGGTGAATACTGCAGTTTTTACGTCATCATTTACAATTTTTTGAATTGCGATAATACTTTTGACCATAAGACTCCTCATTTTTAAGAAATTATAAAATTTTAGTTAAAAACTCATTTTCGTATATATCATTCAATCAATAAAGAAAATGTAGGTTTCAGCCGAAAAAGTAAAATTTATTCTATTCTCTGTATGTAATTAAGATTTTAAATTTTAGCCCAATTCTATCCCTCTGGGAGTAGTATTACGGTTTCCCATAACTGGAACGTTGATGTCGTATACAGCCTCAGATTGAGAATAAAAAATATTCAAGGAACATGGTCCAGTTGGTTAGACTCTGATTATATCATGATATACGATGAAAATCTTATATTCCCTTAACTCTTATTGAAATTTTTTTTACATTTATGATTCAATTTTCATTTAAACGTCTTGTTCTGTAAGAATATTTAAATTAACATTAAAAAATTTCCCTTCTTCTATTGATTCCAGCAATATTTTACCCTCTTCAGAGGATATAAGCATTTTTGACTGCACAATACCCTCCATTAATTTTTCACGTTCTATTTCTAAAAAGCCCATATCGATTGCACTCTTTACAATTAAATTTACCAGTAATAACTGAAATTGGTATTTAATCGCACTCCAAATCAAGCCCATTTCACTTAATTGTTCTACTATTTCCTCAGACATTATATCTAAGTCAAAATTCGTATCGGAGATCCCTTCCTGGAGAATAATTATTTCATCAAACAATCTATCTCTTATTAGTCTTAATGTTGTAGTTCCAAGCAAATCCTCTTCGTGAAAGTAAAAATCATTGTTTTGACGTTTAATCAAATAGAATCCAAAATCGCTTTGGATTAATTTTACTCTTGCCAAGTAATTTATCGCTTCTTTTCGCACTTTGAAGAGTTTGCAAAATTGATCAATATTTAATTTATAACCCTTAAATTGTTGAGTTCCTTCTTTATCAAAACGCCAGTATTTATTCGCTAAGGCTCCTTGACCAAGTATAGAGTTGTAAAAAATATAAAATACAGATAGGAACAAATCTCTATCTTGTTGTAATTCAAAAAAGTTATCTCCTATTTTGGATACAATTCTTATGATGTGAATAATAAATGGATCCTCAAGATTAATCTTTTTATAAAAATCTATGAGTACTTCAAGCTTTCTGACATTTTCCTTAAGTTCATTGATAATTAATAACTCATCTTTTAACCTAAGAGGCCCCTCACGCAGTTCTTCTATTCCTTTATCTGTAATAACATATCCCTGATATTGATTATTGCTGTTTTTGTCAGTAATTAATTTCTGTTCAATGTTTTCGTTTTTAGTATGCAACTTTAAATATTTAGAAACTGTGGATCGACTTAAATTAGAATATTTTACCAAATTGGTAAATCTTTGGGGACCTAAGTTTCGAAGAATAAATAAAATTCTCCGGCTATTATCTTCAATATTGGCAGATTTCTTTAATAGATCATTTTTCAATTTT
>SDNW01000144.1 GCA_004524725.1 Promethearchaeota archaeon | reverse complement strand
TGGATTACCACTGCGAGGCCAACAAAAAAGTTAGCTGATGCTGCGGGATATTCTGAAATCATCGAAAATGCGGGAGCCAAATTTGCAGCAGATACTTGCTGTGTGGTTGCTCCAATTAAACAACGGTTCAAAGGTATAATGGTTGATTCTGCAAAAGCGTGTTATTATGGAAGAGCAAAAAATAAATTTAAGGTAAAAATTGGTACGATGGAAGAATGCATCGAGGAGGCCGTAAAATGAAATTGTTTGGAAGGAAGATATACAAGGGGATCACAGAAGGTCAAGCATTAGTTACTAAAGATGGAATCTCTTTTTATGGAGGAGTAGATCCCGATACGGGAGAAGTCGTCGAGGTGGGACATGAACTCGAGGGACAAACCGTTTCTGGAAAGATATTAGTATTTCCTTCGGGAAAAGGATCAACTGTAGGTTCATATACTATGTATAGGATGATGAAAAACAATACAGCTCCCGCAGCGATAGTCAACAGTGAAATAGATACAATAATCGCTGTTGGATGCATTATCAGTGAGATTCCCTGCGTAGATAAGATTAATATTAATAAAATTAAAACGGGACAAAAAGTAATCGTAAATGGAACTGAAGGATTAGTGGAGGTGAAATAAATGGGACTTGGTAAAGGGTTTGGGAAGACCATATTATTTGGCGAAATTTATTCCAATTAGGTATAAACGCAAACATTTTGTGGTTTATGGACTTCCCGCAATTGTCTCTGCTTTAGAATCATCAACGATTGCTGAAGTTAATGTAATGGACGGAAATGGATGGATTGTTGATGATCAAAGACCCGCAACTCCTGGATATAAGAAAGTTAAATATAATGATGCAATGCAATCAATTAAGAATGTCTTAAACTATTTAAAAATTGATACTGCTAATCACAAACTTCAAATTACATTCTCAGGAGATTTAGTAGCAGCAAGTGGAGTTGGAGCCTCAGCTGCTCAATGTACTTCCTTAGCCCGAGCTTTAAATAATACCTTTAACTTGAATCTGGATGATGAACAAATTAATAATGCTGCATATGAGGGTGAAAAGGCTTATCATGGAACGCCCTCCGGAATTGATAATACAGCTTCAACATTCGGAGGTCTCATATGGTTTCAAAAAAACCTAAATGGTAAGAAGAATGCAATTAATTTATTAAAGTCTCCAATCAAAATTCCACTAGTGATAGGAAATACAGGTATTACCGCTTCTACCACAGAAGTAATTGCCGATGTACGGAAACTAAAGAATGAGAACCCTAAAAAAATTAATAAAATTTTTAACAATTATGAAGATTTGGTTCAAAAAGCAAAAGATGCCTTATTACGAGGAAAGATTAAAGAAATTGGATCATTAATGAACCTTAATCATAAATTATTGCAGCAGATAAACGTATCAGGGGATATAAATGATCAATTAGTTCAGACAGCATTGAATAATGGTGCAACAGGAGCGAAGATGACTGGAACAGGGAGAGGTGGTTTAATTATTGCTTTAG
This sequence comes from Promethearchaeota archaeon, assembly GCA_004524725.1. Lineage (GTDB taxonomy): Archaea > Asgardarchaeota > Lokiarchaeia > Sigyniarchaeales > SOKP01 > SOKP01. The sequence goes on along the minus strand of SDNW01000144.1, from coordinate 3,277 downwards.
CGGATAATGTTAAAGTTCAAGATCAGATATATAATTCGATTGTGAACGAAGGATTTACTGCTTGGAAAACAAAAATAGGATAAAAGCGAGTATTAATTAATGGTAGGTCAAAAATTATATATTTTAAAGTTAGGTGGAAGTCTTTTAACTGATAAACAGAAACCAGAATCAATTCGCTACGAGATTCTTACCCGTATAACTCAAGAAATAATTAATACAAAAGAAAAATTAATCTTAATTCACGGAGGAGGTTCATTTGGACATCCTCTTGCTAAAAAATACAAAATCTTTGATGGACTTGATAGAAAAGTAGTAGATCAAACATTAGGTCTTTCTAGAACTCACTATGCAATGAATAAGTTTAATTCTCTTATTATTAAATCATTTTTAGACAATAACTTTCCTGTTCTTCCAATCCAAACTTCTAGTTCATTTATTCAAGATTCTCGGCAGACCTTTTCGCAAGCAATAAATATAATTGAAGCAACATTAGATTTGGACATTATGCCTATATTATATGGAGATATTCTCCTAAGTATGGATGGTTCTTTTTCGATTATTTCAGGTGATCAAATAATTTTTTTGCTATGTCGAGATTTAAAAAATTACAAAGTTTCAAAAGTTATCTTTGCAATGGATGTTGACGGGATATATATCAAAGGTAAGAAAAACGAAAAAGATCACAAATTGGCAGAGATTATCCATAAAAAAGAATTAAACGATTTAGAATTAGTAAAAATGGATAGAAAGATTGATGTAACTGGTGGTATAGAAGGTAAAATTAAAGCAATTGAGACAATTCTCGAATTTGAGATTCCTATTCAATTGATAAATGGATTAAAAGAAGGTTATATATATAATTCACTAAAGAATTATAGCATTAATTGTACAACAATCTTACCATAGAAGTGATTTTTATTGAAAATTAGAAAAGATAGTAATTTCAAAATAACTAAGACGAATCAATCAGATAATATTTTTCAAAGGAAGATAGACCATCTTAAGATCGCAATTGAACATAACAATCAATATAAGGAAAATTATTTTGACAATATTGAATTACTTCATTATTCTGCACCAGAAATTAACTTTAAAGAAGTTGATTTATCAGCTAAATTTTTCACAAAAGAAGTATCTGCTCCCATTTGTATTACAGCCATAACTGGAGGGCCATTAGTATCTAAAGAAATCAATAAGACATTAGCTAAAGCAGCAGAAGAAGAACAAATTATAATGAGTGTTGGTAGTCAGAGAATAGGTCTCATTGACAATGAATCAATTGAATCGTTTGCTATAGTTAGGGATGTAGCACCCAATATTCCAATAATAGGCAATTTAGGGGTTGGTCAAATAAGTGATCCTAATTTTGATCTGGATGAGTTTCAAGAATGTATCCAAATGATTAAAGCAGATGCCATGGCAATTCATTTTAATGCTTTACATGAGTTAGTTCAAGATAAGGGAGACATATCATATAAAAATTTCATTCAAAACTTTCGCCTTATCCGAGAGCGCTTTAATATTCCAATAATTGCCAAGGAAGTAGGAACTGGTTTCAATTTTGATTTTGCGTTGAATATTGATAAATTAGGATTTGATGGATTTGATATCGGAGGTGCTGGTGGTACTAATTTTACCGCAATCGAACAGAAACGTCAAATTAATAACACTAAAGATTATACGAGAAATCTAACTGAGACATTTCGAGAATGGGGTATACCGACCCCCGTAAGTATTATATATGTCAGAAATATTTCTAAAAAACCTATCATTGCTACCGGAGGATTGAGGAATGGTATAGATATAGCAAAATCGATTGCTCTTGGAGCTGATTTTGGTGGTTTTGCTCATAAATTTTTGTTAACCGCATGGGAAGACCTCAAAGAGCATAGAATTACAAAAACTCTAAAAGAAATTAGAACTTTAAAGAATGAATTGCGTTCAGCGTTGTGGTTGATGAATTTAAGCAATTTAAAACAGTTGAAGCTCAACAAGGATAAATATATTATTTTCGGTAAGCTATATCAATGGTTAAATCAATAACAAATCTTATTTAAATTACCCATTTCCCCATCTTTTTATATTACTTTCTATCTCCAAGTGATCCAATATTCTACCAATAAAATATTCATTTAAATCATTAACACTTTTTGGCTTAATATAATATGATGGAATAGGAGGAGCAATTATAACCCCCAATTTAGCTAACTTAAGCATGTTCTCAAGATGAATAGCACTAAAAGGACTTTCTCTAACCACTAGAATAAGCTTACGCCTCTCTTTAATCATAACATCAGCAGCTCTCGTGATTAGATTATCTGCATATCCATTAGCAATTGCAGCTAAGGTTTTCATCGTACACGGTATAATCACCATATCTTTTATGATGTAAGATCCACTTGCTGGTTTTGCGGTTAAATCATTAACGTCATAGATTTTATCGGCTAACTTATGAATGTCTTCCAATTTATAATCAGTTTCAATCTCTATTAATTTCTCAGCATTGTTAGATATTATTAACTCAGTATATATTTTTTTTTCCCTAAGTTTTGCTAATAATTTTATTGTTAGGGAAATTCCTGAAGCACCAGTAATTGCGATTAACATATTCAATCTCTCATCTATTATAAAAAAATATTATTCGAGTAAATATATAAATTAGATAGCTAAAAAATATATAAGATCCTTAAAAATTTCGATTCAGAACAAAATCGAGTAAATCTCCAAATAGCTCATATTCAGAGTCATTCATTATGGTTTTTAATTTATTTAAAGCATCTTTTGCTTCATTATAGTATTTAATTGCTAATTTTTTACAAATATTTGCTGTATCCGCCTTGATAAACAACGATTTTATCTCATCGCCATCACTTTCATTTATATTTTGCTTCTCTAACAACGTTTGTAATCGATCTGTATCCTGCTGATTTAAACTTGCTAAAGCGTGTATTAAGAGGCATGTTTTCTTTCCTTCTCTAATATCTCCATCAGTAGGTTTCCCAGTTACTTTTTCATCTCCAAAAGTACCGAGAATATCGTCGACCATTTGGAATACGATTCCTAAATTGATTGCATAAATTGACAAGAAATTTTTGTATTTCTCTTCTAATCTAGCATAATTAGCACCAATTAACATTGCTTTTTCTAATAATGCTCCAGTTTTCAATGAGATCATATTAATATAATTTGAAATAGGTATATTTTTCTGATTTACCATATCAAGTTCAATTAAAACTCCATTTGCAATGTCGATAAATGCGTTTTCGTAATATTTTAT
>SDNW01000143.1 GCA_004524725.1 Promethearchaeota archaeon | reverse complement strand
GTCCTTCCAGCAGCATTTCTTAGATCGTTCATAATACATGCATATCTCACTAGATTCTCTCCTCCCAAACCTATTTGAGCTATACGAGTAAACTTATCTTGTAGTTCCTCTTTCAAAATCTTTTCTGTACTGCCTGTGTCTTTACCCCATAACTTCTCTGCATCTAGAAGTTGAATATCGTCATTTTTAATCGAAATGTATACTGGCTCCTTGGCTTTTCCCTCTATTATTAATCCATCATATCCCGCGTGCTTTAGTTCAGCTCCCCAATAACCTCCCACATCTGCCTCTCCAAAGCCTCCTGTTAGAGGAGATTTTGCTCCAACGCAATTTCTTCCTGAACCGGGAATACGAGTACCAGTCAAAGGACCTGTAGAAAAAATTAAAAGATTTTTAGGCCCTAATGGATTAACTTTAGGCGGTAATTCTTTAAGCAAATAATATGCAATAAAGGCTTGACCTCCAATATATCTACGTAAAAAAAGATCATCTAAGTTTTCAATATTAATTTCTTCAGTTGTTAAATTGATTCTTAATATATTATTCATATAACCAAAATTCATCATCAATCATCCTACCATAAGCAATATATTAAAAAATAGATGTTAGATATGAACTTCAATGAAAGTTTAAATTAACTATAAAGTACATTTTATCATTTAAATATTAATACTTCGCAAAACCTTTACTACCTTATCAATGTCTTTTTCATTATTGTAATAATTGAAGGAAAATCGCAATAAGGTATTTTTTATAGCTGATGGATATCTTTTTAGAGTTATAAATATGTTGTTTTTGATAAAAAGATCATATATCTTTTCCGCGTTCTCATGTTCAATAGTTATAATTCCTGATCTAAATTCCGGTTCTAAGGGAGTAATAATTTTTAAATCAAACTCCCTCATCTTTTTCAGAAATAACTCAGTTAGCCATAAAATTCTTTCTTGAATATTAATGATTCCCTTTTTAATATTTCCTAAACCTATTCGTTCTTTGATTAAATCAAAACTTCCTTTTAATGCAAGAAGTGCTCCATAGTTTGGACAACCCCCAAAAGTGTCCATAAATTGTGGATGATTAATTATGTCAACATTTTCATTATCCATCGCAAAGGGATCGTCCACACTTAACCATCCTGAAAAAGGGATCTCTCTCTCACTAAAAAAATTTTGATTGATATATAAAACTGCTGCTCCATATCCGCACCCGACCCATTTAAGAGAATTGCTTATCAAAATATCTATATTTTCTTTTTTTATATCAATATCGAAGGAACCAAAAGATTGAGTAGCATTTATTATATTTATTAAGGAATTTTGTTTACAAAATGTACCTAATTTTTCTAAATTCTGGCGATATCCGGTTAAGGATTGAACATGACTGTGAATTAGAATCTTAGTATTAGCAGAGGTGGCTTTTTGGATATTTTTAATGAGGTATTTATTATTAGTGGGCATTATTTTTTTACTTGGAAAACCTAATCTTTTAAAAATATGCACCGATGCGGGGAATTCTACTGAAGGATAAATAATTTCTGCTATATCCAACATTCGAGCAACTAAATTCATACCGGAAGATACATTAGGAACAAATGCAATCTCATCTGGTTTGCAATTAATATATTTAGCTATAGTTTCTCGATTTTTATTAACATCCTCTTTAAATTTTTCATAGTACATATCACCATGATTAAGCATAGTATTCAAATAGTTAATTCCTTCATCATATGCCCTTTTGTTTAATGGTGAAGCTGAAGCGGCCATAATATAAGTATGTAATTCTAAAGCGGGAAAATACTCTTTTCTAATTTGCTCCCAGTCAACTGACATGATGATATTAACCATTGACTCATTGAATCGGAAATAGACTTATGAATTATAATCTGAAATTATTTCATTATTCTATTTCTAATTAATTATTAAATATTGAAAGATTAAAAATAAGTTAACGATTTGATTATGGAATTCGATGATTTTCTAAATTGCTTAAATTGCGGTAAAAGGTTGGATAAAAAGTCAGAACAAGCTGTGAGTCATTGTACAGAATGTATTTTAAAGTTAGATTTTAAGACACACAGTTTAGATCATACGCAATTCGATAGAAACTTACAGTCGATATTAGATTTCTTTATATCTGATGTCAATGCTGCGTTTAATAAAGATCCGGCGGCTCATACTATATTAGAAGTATTAACTAGTTATCCAGGGATTAAGGCAGTACTTTTATACCGTATTGCTCATTTTTTTTGGATATTAAACATGCCATTTGTGCCGCGTTATATTTCTGATATAGCACGCGAATTAACTGCAATAGATATTCATCCAGGAGCAGAAATAGGTGGTGATTTTTTCATAGATCATGGTGCTGGAGTTGTAATAGGAGAGACTGCTGAAATTGGCAACAATGTTACTTTGTATTCAGGTGTAGTCCTTGGTGGAACGAGTTTAAAACGAGAAAAACGGCACCCTACTTTGGGGGATAATGTAGTTGTAGGAAGTGGAGCAAAAATATTAGGACCCGTTATAGTTGGGGATAATGTGAGAGTTGGAGCCAATTCTGTGGTGATTAACGATGTACCTCCTCACTGTGTCGTTGTTGGTGTACCAGGGAAGATAGTAGAGAGATTGGATGAGAAAATTCAAAAAGTAGATCTACGACATGGTGATTTACCCGATCCCATTTCAATGGCAGTAACTAGTTTGGATCGTAGGATTAAGGAGTTAGAGAGCCGTATTTTAAAATATTCGGAAAAAAAACAAGAAGATATCGAATTCTATTATGGAGAATATGGAAGTGGGATCTAAAACGTGATAAAAAGTGTGCAAAGTGGTTAAAATGGCAAATTACTATAATAGTATTATTGATACAATCGGAAATACACCTTTAGTAAAGTTAAATCGGCTTTCACATGGATTAAAGCCAAACATTTTTGGAAAACTCGAATATTTCAACCCAGGGGGCAGTATAAAGGATCGAATCGCAATGAATATGATAGATGTAGCAGAAGAGCAGAACATAATTGGTCCTGAAACAAGAATTATTGAACCTACTTCTGGGAATACAGGTATTGGACTTGCCTTGGTATGTGCAGCAAAAGGGTATAAGTTAACTTTAATAATGCCAGAGGGAGTCACCAATGAAAGGATCCAAATATTAAAAGCTTATGGAGCAGAAGTAATACTAACTCCCAGTGAAGATGGGATGAAAGGAGCAATTGCCAAAGCGGAAGAGATCTCCCATCAAGAGGGTAATATCTACATTCCTCAGCAATTTAAAAATACGGCAAATCCTGATATTCACAGAAGGACCACAGCAAAAGAGATATTTAACGCACTCGATGGACAAGTTGACGCTTTTATTGCGGGTGTAGGGACAGGGGGCACAATTACTGGAGTTGGAGAAATTTTAAAAGACCGAGTTGGAGCGCGATTGAAAGTTTATGCGGTTGAACCGAAAAATTCTCCAGTCCTTTCAGGTGGATCACCCGGAGCTCATAAAATTCAAGGTATTGGCGCTGGCTTTATACCAGATATTCTCAATACAAAAATTTACGATCACATAATTCAAGTTTCATACCAAGACGCAATAATTACTGCACGAAAGCTTGTTAGATTGGAAGGTATATTTGCAGGGATTAGCTCAGGTGCAATCGCTTGGGCAGCTCTAAATGTTGTTGCTAAAGAATTTGGAGAGAAAGAGAACATAGTCTTTATTGTATGTGATACGGGAGAACGCTATCTATCCACCGATCTCTATTGAATAAAAACACTATTTAATTACCTTTACTTCTGATTGCAGTACTTGATTGATACTATCCCAGTTTGGAGCTAAAGCATAATTGGTCTTTTCTTTAATTGATTTAGATATCTTATTAAAGATTTTTTTAATTTCCAGAGAGTGGAAAAAATTGATACGAGACGCTAAGGCAGCTATCATATATTGTTTTTCGCCAAATCGCTCTTGTTTATCAGGATAGGAATCAAATAGTAAATAGGCATCTTTTTTCAAATTTCTTAGATTTAACAGCAAGTCCTCGGATTTAGTTATTTTTTCATGACCATAAATTGATATCGAGGCAGAAAAAAGTTGATTTGCAAGTTGATCTAATGAAACTTCTATCTCTTTTTCCTTCGGATAAATATCAACTATTTTAGGCCCATACTTATCATCCCATAAAGCTATTAAGATATAAAGATTATCTTTTTTTCTTGATGTTTTTTCAGCTCTTTTTAAATCCGGAGTGTCTTCCATTATGCTATTCAGTAATTTAGCTCGATTTACTCTGGCGATTTTTCCAGAGATTACAGCAAGTAAATCTTTCTCATCAAATGGTTTAGTAATATAATCATCAGCTCCTAATAATTTACCTAATCTAATATCCTCAGGAGAACTTTTTGCAGTAAGAAAAATAAAAGGAATACTATTCCAACGAGGATCACTGGACACTTCTTTAAAAAATTCATATCCATCTAATTGTGGCATCATTATATCGCTAATAATAATGTCTGGGGGATCTCCTAATTGTGAAAGAATCTTTAATGCTTCTTTCCCATTTTTGGCCGATAAGGGATGATAATTATTACTCTTTAGAATTAACTCAATATTAAATAATAAATCATTATTGTCTTCCACAACAAGAATCTTGGGTTTTATCAAATTTAATCTTAAGACGGATTCTTTACAATTATAATTTTTCACTCATCCTATTTATACCTTTTAATTCTTGGGAGAAAAACAGAAAATTTAGTACCTTTCATCAATTGACTTTGTACCTCAACAGAACCACCATGGAGTTC
>SDNW01000142.1 GCA_004524725.1 Promethearchaeota archaeon | reverse complement strand
TAAGAGAATTAGAGGTACAGAATGAAATTGGAATTCAACAACAAATGGTTGAAAGAGAGATTGAACTCAGGAGAAAAGAGAAAGAAATTGCTATAGCAGAACAAGAGAGAGAGCGTAAGAAGATTGAGGCCGATGGAGATCGCCAGAAAAAAGTGATTGAAGCTGAAGCAGATGCTGCCCAAATAAAGAAAAGATTAATCGCACAAGCAGAAGGTGAGGCTGAAAGCATTAGACAACAGATGGTTGCTCAAGCTGAAGGGTTTCAAAAACAAGTTGATGCAATGAGTTCAGCAGATCAAAGATTTTTAGCGGTTCAATTGACGAATATCTTACCTGAAATATTCAAGAATATCAATCCGGATAAAATGTTTATTATAGGAAATGGCGATGAAGCATTCAGTGCATTGTCAAAAGCAATACTTCCGTTTCTACAATTGCTTCCAGAATATTCCGATAAGATAAAGAACTTTTTAGGAGACGGAGAGCCTAGAAAGAAAAAAATACAACAGATAATTGAAGGTTTCACCGAGAAATAATCTAAAATTTTAATCAATTTTTATTTTTTTTATGATATGTATTAATTAATTTAATGGCTTAGCATTATTGCCATTATGAGGAGGTAAAAAGCATGGTCGATATGATAATTAATAAGTTAGTTGAGGGAAATAAGCGATATAAATGGAAATTATTGGATAAAAAGGAAACAATTGATATTGAAGGAAGGGTTCCTAGATACCCTGTTTTAATCTTAACTTGTATGGATTCACGGATTGATGTTCATCGGATCTTTCAACTTAATTCTGGAGATGTCTTTGTACTAAGAAATGCTGGAAACCAATTCTCTGAGGATATACTTCGATCGATCTTAATTAGCATTTATGAGTATGGTGTTAAACAGATCATTATTCTTGGGCACTTAGACTGTGAAATGAAAAAAGTCAATTTGGATGAATTAAGACATAATCTCCCAATTGAATTATTACGAGAACTCGGAAAAAAGAGTGTTGATCTTCGATTTTCATTGCAGCGATTTTTTAGAATAATTTCGGATGAAATAATTAATATTAAAAATCAAGTGGATCGATTTAAATCCATTAAGGCAATTTCTAAAAATGTTAAAATTATTGGAATGATTTATGACCCCGCTTCTGGATGGGTTTATACTGAAGAGGATTTGAACCATTTTCCATCTTATGAGAACTTTATGGCTAACTATAGAGAATTATTGCATAAAAAGCAGTTGGACCATGTTAGTTTTTTAGAAACAATCGAATCTGAAATTGTGGGAGCTGAAAGCGTTGAACTTACTAAATTAAATGAGCTTGAAGCAAATAAAAAAATTGTTAAATCCGAAAGTATAGATGAAGCCCTAAATAAGGAGATTGCAGAAAAATCTCTCTTAGAGAGCAAAATAGAACGACTTGATCTTCCAGATTTGGAAAAATATATGAACATGCCATTAAAAATTCAAATACCCAAAATTCATATTCCAAAAATTAAGGTATATGTTCCCTCTGTTATTAAACCTAATAAAAAGAATGGAAAATAATTTTTATTTTTTCTTATTATTATAATCCATTAAATTCTGTAATATATGTCTTAAATAGCTTTCAAAATCATCAATTTGCTGTTCAGAGAATTCTTTGTAGTAGATTTTTTTCATTTTTTTGGATACATCTATGAATTTTCGCTTCACTTTTTCATTTATTGCAATTAATTTGATACTGATTGTTCTTTTATCATCTTCAGAATGAATTCTCTCTATAAATCCCGCCGCTTCAAGTTGATCTAAAAAATAAGAGAGAGTTGATTTGCTCAATAATGTTTTCTTTTTAAGATCTTGGAAGGATAAATTATTTTGTTTCCATAATGGAAATAAAATCCGTCCTTGAGCAGCGGTGATCTCATGAATCTCATATTCTTCAAGCAATTTAGAAAATATCCGTTGAGAAAGTTGGTGGATTTTCGTTATCAAAAATCCACCTTCTCTTAATTTTTCCATTTAATCTACTCCGGGATTAAATTCTACTTTTTGTAATTTATAATATACTTGAGCTGCTTTTGGTCTTAATCTGAGCAAAGTGTAATCCGGATCTTCTAAACCCTCACGATAATATTTGACAAACCAATCCAACCAGAGTTGACGCTTAATATCCATATCATTAATAACCTCCACGTCGCCTCCAAACATAACACCCTTAAAATCTTCAGGTTCGCAAAAATATATCGATATTTTTGGATTCTTTTTTATGTGACCTATTTTTGATGATGAGGTATTGGTAGTTATATAGATCTCGAAGGGGTTAGTTAATTCGTTGAAAAATTTAGAGAATTCAGGGAATTGTTCTATATTTCTAAGATTGAACATTGCTCTGGTAATGGGATATCCTTTCGAATCAATAGAAGTTAAATAAATTGCCTTGGAACTTCCCATTAATTCTAAACTTATCTTTTTTGCTTGTTCAACATCCATTTTAATCATTTCTTTTCCATATGTATTTCAATTACAATTTTTTGTTAATCTCGTCTAATCTTTCTTTCGCAGCAGGAGTTTTCTCAAAAGTCATGCTGAGATTATCGCAAATGTATTCTTCGCAATATGCACAATTTTCGTAGCCTTTCTCCCTGCAACATATTCTTATGGGACATTGACTACACCAACTGAAAACTTGCCCATCTTGGTTGCATCCTTGACAACGAATTTCGTCTGGTTTAAAACTCATGGTTTCAGTTGACCATTCGTTTGCAACCTTTTCAATTTCTTTTGTTTCACCACTTTGCGTTGCTAAATAAGCAGGGCATTCGGAACAATCAATTCCGCAATATGCAATTAGCATTTTCATTTTTATTTCCTCAGTTTTTTTCATTATTTTTTGTTCGAATTCGAACAGACTTGTTCGATCTAGAACAATCTTTTTTGTTATATAAAGGTTTTGTTTCAATCCTCAATATGCTATTTTTCATAAAAATAAAAATTCTTAAATTGACTAAAGCAATAATTTATTACGATTAAATTAAGATTTTTCGAAATCCGATGTCTTCTGAGTTTGAGAAAAATTTAGAGAAATATGCTGAAGTAATTCTGAAAATAGGGTTGAACTTTCAACCTAAACAAAGGCTACTTATAGGTTCTCTTGGTTCCTTTAGTGAAGGTGCACCATTTGAAGCGGTTCATTTAATCAGAATTATTACTAAAAAAGCATACCAAATGGGTGCTCGATTAGTAGATGTGATATGGGGTGATGAGGAATTAAGATATATTCGTTTAAAGTATTGTTCGCGAAAGTACCTTCGAGAATTGCCCCAATGGAAAATAGATGCTAGATTCGATATATCCCAAGCAGGAGATGCTCAACTTCTAATTCTTAGTCCAAGACCCGATTTATTAAAAGATATACCCACGGGCTTGATATTAAAGTATCAATATTTTCTGGTTAAAAAGAATAGGCCAGCTATGAAATTAACCCAAGAACACGCATTAGCTTGGTCGGGTATTACAGTTCCAAATAATGCTTGGGCAAAAAGACTATTTCCTGAATTATCTGCAGATAAAGGGATTAAAAAGTTATGGAATATAATTTTTGAGATTTGTAGAATAAATAATGAAGATCCCGTATCTAATTGGCATAATCATAACGAAAATTTAAGCAAAAGATGTATCTATTTAAACAAAAAACAGTATAAAGAACTTAAATTTCGTTCCCAAGAGACAGATTTAGCAATTAGTTTACCTAAGGAACATATTTGGAAGGGAGGAGCTGTAAGCTCACAAAAAGGGATAAGATTTACCCCAAATTTACCCACAGAAGAAATATATACGCTTCCCGACAGAAATAAGGTTAAAGGAAGAGTTAAAATTACTAAACCATTTATCATTGAAGGACAAATAGTTGAAAATTGTATTTTAGAATTTTCTGAGGGTCGCATCATCACTGCAACTGCAGAGGTTGGCGAGAAATTCTTACATTCTATTTTAGAAGTAGATGAGGGAACAAAAAGATTAGGTGAAGTCGCCTTGGTGCCAAACAGTTCCCCCATTTCTAAAGCAGACTTAGTTTTTTATGAAACACTAATAGATGAAAATGCGGCGAATCATATTGCAATAGGTCAGGCTTTTAAGGGGTGTTTATCAGGTGGTACTGAACTAGCGGATGAAGAATTTTTAGCTGCTGGAGGAAATAATAGCCTTCTTCACCTTGATATGATGATTGGTTCAAGCGATATGGATGTGGATGGAATTACAGAAAAAAATCAAATTGAACCAATAATGAAAAAGGGAGAATGGGCTTTTAAAGTGTAAAATTAACCCAATATGTAATAAGCATATCTGATTCATAAGTTATTTAAACATTTGAAAATTAATATTTTATCAATAAATTGACGATTTATGGCTAAAAACTATGATTGAATACATCTTTTTTGTTCTATTCTTTATACTTGCCATCATCGAAGTATTTGGGGAGTATAAGGATAATTATAAAATAATTTATGCGTTTAAGCCCCTATTAATGCCGATGCTGATATTATTTTATATATTTGGTGTAATTGAAGCCACAGGTGCCATATCAAGTATTAACTGGTTAATTATTGTCGCGTTAATTGGAGGTATGTTGGGAGATATCTTTTTAATGCTTAAGGACGAGGAGAAATGGTTTTTATTTGGAATGGTTGCTTTTTTGATTAATCAAATTTTCTATATAATATCATTCTTTCTCTCAATTAGCAGCTATGCTACTTTTAATCCTTGGGTTTTGTTTCTATTAGGACCAACACTTTTGATTCTAATTTTTACTATACCCC
>SDNW01000141.1 GCA_004524725.1 Promethearchaeota archaeon | reverse complement strand
TCGCTCGGCATTTACATCCATCCTCCTGTGTGTGAATGCTTTACATAATTCTCTTTAAACTCTTTATATTTCTCTTCCAAATCCGAGAGTTTAGTTTCGAGAGCCTTTATAGATTCCTTTAAATTCTTTATCTCTTCTTCAACATTCAATTTCAATCATCCTTTTTTTTCTGCAATTATCATATAATAAATGACATCCTCTACACAACCAAATATAGTCCTCTGAGTCTTTAGAGTATTGATGCTCTATACATGCTAATTCAAGTTTCTTTCTTTCATTACAAATAGAACATACTTTAGGCTTCTTTTTTATTTCTCTGATATATTTATGAATTGAAGTATAATCTAAATTAAATTCTTTTTTCACGTTTCTTACTCTATCTCTCTTTTTCATCTTTCTTTTCACTTCTTTCTTGTTTTTCTTGTTTGGTTTTTTAATTTAAATTAAAAATAAAAAAAAATTGGATTTAGATATTAGGTTTTTCAGGAAACGGTTCGTTCATAAATCTAAATGCTGGGTTATCTGGAAAGGCTTCTCTTAGTTCTGCCAAGGTTGGTTTTTGATATTCTTTTGGTTTCTTTTTCCCTAATTTAAAGTATTTCTGGATTTCCTCCTCGCTATATTCATCCTCTTCGTCTTCACTTAAATCTCTTGATCCAAAAGGATCTTTTGAATTTTCAAGTCGTCTGAGAATTTTATAGGTTTTAAACTGCCTTATCGGTTCTTTCTTATCTTTGCTTTCTATAGGAATTTTAACGAAATTCTCACTATCAAAATCATCAATCTCCGTCTCCTCATATTTGGTCATGCTTTTCGCCATGTTTAGTTCTTTCAACAGAAATTCCCTAACAGCACACCGTATCAGCTCTGATCTACTGGGATAGAGTCCATCTTCCCCAACAAGTTTTTCAATGGCTTCTATATGTCTCTCTTCTACATTTACAGTTACAATCTTAATGTTGAACACCTCTTCGCATTGTTTTTTTGAAGTCTTTTGTTTCAAGAGTTTCAAAGAATTTTAGTTCTTTAGGAAGAAATTGTTTTAATGCACTTCTAATTGCTTCTGATCTCGAAGGATATATCCCCAATTCATTTAGAACTTGAATTGCCGAAAGGTACTTTTCACTCAAATTTATTGTTATGATTTTCATTCTCTTTTATTCCTCCAATTTCTTATATTATTTTGTGGTAGATTTTGGTTTGGACTGGTGTGTAGGTTCTACAACACCATTTATCCTCTCAAATCGTAATAATCTTAAATTCTTACTATATTCTTGTTCTAAAAATTCCCCTAAAGCTAATCTAATTGCTTGGGATCTACTTGCAACTAATCCTTTGGAAATTAACCATTGAATATTTTTATCGTAATTAGTCGGGATGTTAATCGTAATGTTTTTCATTGGTGGTTTTTTTTCTTGTTTTTTCTGTTTTTTTCTTCCCATTTTGTTTACCTTTCTTGTTTTAATTTGTGATAAAAATAAAAAAAATAGAGTTAAGATTTAATTCTGAATAACACAGGTGGTCTACCTCTTTTACCGTTATTCTTTGAGAATTTTTCTACGATCTTTCGCTTTATCAGTTTCTCTAAATTCTCAAAGACTGTGGTGCGTCTATTATATTGTTTAGTCTTTCTTGGACGGTAGGGAATAATTTTCTCTCCTGTATGTGTAAGTTTCTCTAGATGGATATAATCATATTGTTCGAATCCAAGAGCTTCACAGATTTGATCTCTAGTCAGTGGACCGTTATTCTTTAGAAGTTGGATTAATTTTGATTGAAATAAGGATACATTTTCGGTTTCCATTACTTCTTGTACTAGTTCGATTTCTACCATTTTGATTATTTCTCCTTTCATCTCCTTCTAATTTCAGCATTATTTAAAATTGGTTTTCCATCCTCAAAGGTCTTTATTGTTGCTCTTTTTGGGATGTTTTCATTTTCAAGGTATTTAAAAACCTTTAAACGAATTTGGTTCACTATTTCTAATTCATCTAATTCAATCTCAATTCGGAACTTCATTCTTTATTTCTCCATTGGATAATTGCATTCAATTTCTAATTCTTCCGTAGCCTCCTTTTCTACTCCATAACACCATAGATGATCTTCGCAATCAGTTCCATGAAGCTCACAATGTCCGTTATCATAATAATCACATTCAGTCCAACTCATTTCTGTTCCTCCTCTTCTATTTCTTCATCATATATATCGTCTTCATCGTATAAATCCTCGTCGTCATCTGAATCTACACGTGGCGCTAGGAAGTAGTGTAAGTTTCCCCCTTCAAGAAGATCAAAAACCATCTTTAAAGGATGATCAGATTTTATTGAAATTTTTAGTCTTTCAGTGATACTTGCGATCTTTAAAATTGCTTTCAAAAAGGTTAAAGAATATGCCCCAGAGGCCGTATCGTTTATATTCGATTCGGTTAAGTCGTCCATCTCTAATTCATAATTCATCTCCCCGATCTGCCCTGTAGAACTAAACACTAATCCTTGATCTTCTAATGCTTTCATATTCAGAATTTCTGAATAGATCTCTGCATCTTTAATGGCTTCAACTAAGAACTCTGGATCCATCACCCAATCGGAGTTAAATTCAATATTGAGTAAGTTTTCCATCGGAATCTCTTCAATATCCACATCTAATAAGGCTAAACTAAAAGTTCTAGTACGAGTAGATTCTGGTGCTTTCATTTTTACCTTGATTTTCTGATCAGTTTCTGTTAAGGAAATCTCTATAGAATCATTTGCAGTAGATCGCTTCAAAATCTTGTCTAAATCATCTAAATTTAGTCCTACATGACATTTTTCAGCACATTGATATTCATCGAAATCTCCATTCTTAATGGTCAGTCGTAATAAACAAATTCGACTTGGGTCCATCGCCTCAACCATAAATTCTTTAGGAGTAATCTGAAATTTAGCTTCATCAATAATACTCGCTAAGGTCTCTACGATTGTTTTAAGGATTTTACTGTTCTCTTTCTTTAGAGTAAATCCTTTCACTTGGTCTGGTTTTTTCTTTGCCATTTCTTTTTCTCCTTTCATTTCATTTTTTTTATAGATTTGATGTATTGGGTTTTCTGCGATATGCAGAAAGAGAATTAGAATTTGCCAATTGCCTTAACACACTATTATCTATATAATATTTTTGGTATGCATACCGTATTGTAATAAAAAGTAGATTTTTACCAGGGTTAAGGTTACAATACGTTTTTGTATCCACACAATAATTCCCGTTTAAATTTCCCACATCTCTTTTTAGTTTTTTAATAATAATCCTCTCCATAACTCCTTTAAAGGATCGTCCTCCTCAATAGGAACTGGTTTTAAATTCATAAAGTGAAGATGCTCTTTTTTCTGATCTAACTTCTCTATTACTTTATCGATATTTTTTAAATGAGAGAATTTCTTTTTTTGTTCTTGGAGTTGATTCATCTAGATCTCACCTGTACTTTTTAAGGAATTATATATATCTTCAATAAGCCCTTCAATAACTTTTTGAGGGATCTTATTAACCTTTTTCGCTATTTGGACTAATCTATCATACGAGTCTTGTTTTATGGAAATCTCTGTTTCGATGTAAAACTCTTTTTTCAATTCTTTTTTATGCTCTTCTAAATTTACTTCTCTCTTTCTTGGTTCTGGATAAGGCTCGTCACAACTCCATGTTAATCCACATCTTTCACATTCATTATATTTGTATTCATAATATCCTTCATCACACACGATTGGTTTCCATTTATGATAGCATTTCTCCGCTTTCTCAACTTCAGTCATCTTCCGTAGCCTCCTTTAGCGTACATTTACAACACGTTGCAGTTGTTGGAAAACATTCTTCAAACATATCACATATAACGTGGCTAACCATATCCTTACCATGAATACAGTTTTTACAGATACATTTCTTCTCCTTATCCCCCTCTTTTTTTCGTATTAAAGAAAGATTATCTCTAAGGATTACTATTTCATTGCTTAATTCCGCAATCTCGCTATGAATCTCCCCAATACGAGTTTTCAATTGGGTAATTCGACGTTCGTTTTTATTGATCTCAAAATTGATGGATTCTTCACTCATTCCTTCTTTTTAGCCTCTTTTTTTTTCTTAATTTTTGCCTTGTATTTTTTCCCATTTATTTTCAGGATTTCCTTGCCATTTTTAAGATTTCTGAATACTGTAAGAGAATTTAGATTAGATTCTCCTCCATGCCATAGTTGAGAAAGAAAATCCGTATATCTCTTTATCCCTACTAAAGATGGCAATTTAACCCAGCAATTTTTTCTTAACCTTAAAATTTCTATCACCTTTTTTTGATTTATTTAATCTTGATTTCTTCTTGATTTCATTCCTCCAAATGTGATTATGCCTAAATCATATTTGCTTTTAATCTCATCAATTAGGCCACAAATACATTTGTATCTCAATTTAATTGAATCCCATCTCATCTTTCTCTTGCAGAGAGGACAGCGTTCTGTAATCTCCTCTTGTAAGTCTTGTTCGGACATTAATTATCCCTCCTTTTAAAGCATAATTTCTTAAACCCAATTAAGTGAATTGCATTGTATATCCAATTAAAGAGATATAGTGGACACAATACCACGAAAGTGAAATACATCAAGATCTTATCTATCCCTCTCAGAATTCATCTTCCTCCACATAAGTGTTATTCACTTCCTCCTGTTTAATTCCTATAATTTTTGTAACTCTCTCATCAAGCATAGATTCAATTTCTTTATCTTCTTGATGCCATTTCAAAATAAGAGAAGTGAGTTTTTCTTCTAATCTTTCTCTCCTTTTTTTATAAGTATCATA
>SDNW01000032.1 GCA_004524725.1 Promethearchaeota archaeon | reverse complement strand
TTCTTTTTGAGCCTTTTCTGTAATTACTTCATTCATAATTATAACCTCCCACTTATCATTGCAAAAATTTGTTCTGCACTGAATCCTAAAATATCTATTGCTGAACATCTACAATTTCCAGAACATGCTCCACAACCTTTACATAAAGCTTGATTGATAGAAGCTATTCGGCCAAATCTTCTGTCTTCAATTAATTCTATTGCATTATATGCACAATTTTCTACACACATACCACATCCAACACATCTCGCCATGTTTACAGTTGCAATTTTACCTTCAGCCTCAATTTCTTCCTTTGAAAGAATTGTACAAGCTCTTGAAACTGTAGCATTAGCCTGAGAGATAGAGTCCTCAATTGGTTTGGGGAAATGAGCTAAACCAGCAACAAAAACACCTTCTGTAGCGAAATCTACGGGTCTTAGCTTAACATGAGCTTCAAGGAAGAAATTATCATCATTTATCGGAACTTTTAGCATTTTTCCAAGCTCTCCATTTACTTCTTTATTGGCTACTATTCCTGCACTTAAAACTAAAATATCTGACTCAAATTTTATATTTCCTAATTTTAGACTTTTTACTACTATTTCTAGATTATTCCCATTTTGGTTGACTTGGGGTAAATTTTCTTTTTCATACCTAATGAAAAGAACCCCTTTCTCTCGAGCTTCTCTATAATATTTCTCTTTAAAACCATATGTACGAATATCCCTAAACAAAATTACAACTTCTGCAGCGGGATTTAATTCCTTAACAATAAGTGCGTTTTTTATAGCTTCTGAGCAACACATTTTACTGCAATATGGATGCTCTTCATTTCTAGATCCCACACACTGAATCATTACAATTTTATTTAATTCTTTTATTTTATCTGTTTCATGCAAAATCTCCTCAAATTCCGATTGAGTTATAACTCTTTCATCCTCACCATATAAATACTCTTTAGGCTCATATGCATCAGCCCCGGTCGCAACCACCACCACTCCATGTTCGAATTCAACTCGATTCTTTTCTTTACCCCATAAAATAGATGTCTTGAAATTTCCAATATAACCATTTATAGTCTCAATTTCTGCTAGGGTGTAAGAATGAATCAAAGGATCATTTTTTACGCGTTCAATAATATCCCCTAGAAACTTTTGAACATCTCCACCCTCAAGAGTTGTATATATATGGCGTGCATGCCCTCCAAACTCTTTTTCTTTCTCAATAAGATAAGTTTCAAATTTCTGACTTGCAAAGTTTAAAGCTGCTGTCATTCCCGTGATACCTCCTCCTATAACTAATACTTTAGAGATGACTTTCAATTTTATCCTTTCAAGAGGTTCGATTTCACGAGCTTTATTGACAGCCATTCTTACAAGATCCTTTGCTTTTTGAGTGGCATTTTCAGGCTCATGCATATGAACCCATGAACATTGGTCTCTAATATTAGCCATTTGAAAGAGATACCTATTTAAACCGGCTTCTCTTATGGTTTCTTGGAATAGAGGTTCATGTGTTCGAGGAGTACATGACGCTACGATCACGCGATTAAGGTTATATTCCCCAATTTTATCTTTTATTATAGTCTGAGTATCAGCAGAGCATGTATACAAATTACGATCTGCTAATACTACATTTGGTAAAGTAGCCGCATAACGTGTTACTTCCGGAACGTCTACATATCCTCCAATATTAATTCCACAATGACAAATAAATACTCCTATTCTTGGAGGTTGCCCTGCAACGTAAATTTCAGGGGGAAGCACCTTTTCAGTTATTAATGTACCTCTTTTATCATAAATTAAAGAATTTACACATCCTGCAGCTGCACTAGCTTGAGTCACCGTTTCAGGAATATCTTTTGGTGAAGAAAACGCTCCACATGCATATATCCCAGGAACAGATGTCTGAACTGGATTAAAGATCTCTGTCTTAGCAAACTTATATTCATTTAATTCGATCCCAAATTTATCAGCAAGAAATTCTGAATCGTTTGGCGGATTGAGACCAACAGCTAAAACTACCATATTAAAAACTTCTTCAATAATTTTTCCGTCTTCCGCTTCATATTTCAGTATTAAATCTTTAGTGGAAGCATTTTCACTAATAGAGGATATTCTACTCCGAATATACCTTACTCCATATTCTTCTTTGGCATGTTCTATATATTTATCAAAATCTTTTCCATATGCGCGAATGTCCATTGTAAAAATTGTAGGATTGACTTGATCCATGTGTTCTTTTGCAATAACCGCTTCTTTTGCAGTATACATACAGCAAACAGAGGAACAATAGGGTTGACCTTCTTTAAGATCTCGTGATCCAACACATTGTAAAAACGCAATTTTCTCAGGTACATCGCCATCAGAAGGACGTAATATCTTACCCGCATAGGGACCACTTGCACTCAAAATCCGCTCAAACTCGATACTTGTGACCACATTTTTATATTTTTTATAACCATAACGTGCAACTGGGGTTGGATCAAATTCATCAAACCCTGGGGCTAAAATAATTGCTCCAACATTAAGATCCACCTCATTATCTTCTAAATCATATTCTACTGCTCCAGCTTTACAAACACCTTCACAAACACCACATCCAATGCAATAATCTTTATTTATTGAATACACTAAAGGCACAGCTTGAGGATATTTTACTGAAGTAGCTTTATACTTTGATAAACCCTCATTAAAAACATCTATTGCTTCCACAGGGCATTTTTGCCCACAAACACCACATCCCGTACATTTATCCATATTAACAAACAAAGATTTTTTCAATATTTTTATTGAAAAGTTTCCTGCTTTTCCCTTAACGTCTAATATTTTACAGTTAATTAATAAATCAATATTGTTGTGTCGTCCCGTTTCTACAAGCTTAGGAGAGACAATGCACATGGCGCAATCATTAGTCGGAAAAGTTTTGTCCAACTGAGCCATGACTCCACCTATACTGGTTGTCGATTCAACAAGATATACCTTATAGCCAGCATCTCCTAAATCCAATGCTGCTTGAGAACCACCAATGCCTGCACCCACAACTAATACCGCTCCAACATTCTCCAATTTTAGCCCTCCATTATATTCGTATAAATTGGTGTAACACCAACAATTTTTTCCATATTCACTTGACTTCGGTTCTTTAACACCAAAATATTTTTTAAAATCACGCTTGGATCAGTCTCTAATTCGATTGCTAAATCTTTTACGGATTTTGGGTCATTACTAAGCGATATTAAAATTTGATGACGTAAATATTCGTCACGAATAGCTGTATCAAAAATATCATCAAATTTTTCTAAAGGTACCTTCTCTCCATATACATTTTCAAATTCAGTTATTATTCGCTCCCTCCCCACCAGTGCTCTCATCCTATAGCTCCCTATCGCAAGTAAAATCGCGTTTAGCTTATCTAGTAGCATTGAATCAGGAGATTTTCCACCTACAGGAGAAGGCCCCTGTTCTTTAATCTGCCTAGTAAAGTCGGTAACGATTTCCGCAAACCGATTTCCTTCCGAGGCGCTTACCCATTCCAATCTCACTCTATTGTCAAAATTTATAAATTTAAGAAATTTTTGAACCATTTTATATTTCATTTCTGCTTCATAATTTCCTTCTAGATAATGGCAATCTCCGGGATGACATCCCATAACGATTATTCCATCAATTCCAGTTTGAAAGCCTTGAATTATGAATTCGGGATCCACTCTTCCCGAACACATTACTCTAATAACTCTTATATTAGGCGGATATTGAATTCGGCTTACCCCCGCTAAATCTGCCCCTGCATAGGAGCACCAATTACATAAGAATCCTAAAATTTTCGGCTCAAAATTCATTCTATAATGTTACCTCCTAACGCATAAATCTCGGATAAAATCTGCTCATTTGTGAAATGTTTAATTGATATTGCTTTTTCAGGACAACTCGCGCCACAAACTCCACATCCTTTGCAAAGCGCCTCTTGAACATAAGCATAACCTTCGTCATCTTTTATGATTGCGTTGAAGGGACAGATTCTAACACAAATCTTACATCCCGTGCATAAATCTTTGTCAACACTGGATACAATCCCTCCGATCATTAATGTTTCCTTAGATAATATAATAGTAGCTCTAGAGACTGCTGAATTTGCTTGTGCTATACTTTCACCAATGGTAGCTGGTCCATGGGCCGTTCCACATAAAAATATGCCTTCTGTAGCAAAATCGACTGGTCGTAATTTCACATGAGCTTCTAAAAAGAATTTATCTTCATTGAGTGGTACTTTTAGCAATTTCGCTAAGGTCTCATTTTCTTTACTCGGAGCAATCATACCAGTACTTAAAACAAGTAAATCTGAATCTAATAATATATCTCCAAGTCTTTCATTTTTGAGATTGATCTTTATTCGTTCTTTATTTGAAATTAATTCTGGTGGAGATTCTTTTTTATATCTTATAAATAGAATGCCTTTTTCGCGAGCCTCGCGGTAATATTTTTCTTTAAAACCGTATGTTCTGATATCTCTATATAAAATCGAGATTTCTTTATCAGGATATTGTTCTTTCAATCTTATTGCATTTTTTATTGCTTCTGAACAGCATATTCTGCTGCAGTAAGGATTTTCTTCATTCCTTGAACCAACACATTGGATCATAACAATCGATTTAATATTTGAAAAATTCCCTTTGTTAAAAAGGCGATTTTCTAATTCTTTTTGCGTAATAACATTTGGGTTGACACCGTATTCATATTCTTTGGGTATATATTCCTTCGCTCCTGTAGCGACAATAATTATCCCGTGTTCAATTTCTAATTTTTTTTTTGAATTATCTTGAATGATTGTAGTTTTAAAGTTCCCTACATATCCGTCAATATCTTGGATCTCTGCCCCAAGATACACGTCAATTAGATCCTCATTTTCAACATTATTTATTAACTCTTGTAGAAACTCTTGAATGTCATCTCCTTCAATCGTCTTATAGATTTTAGAAGAGAAGCCACCAAGTTTCTTGTCTTTTTCAATTAATTTAATTTTGAATCCTTGCTGAGAAAAATTAAGAGCTGCCGTCATCCCTGCAACTCCTCCACCTATAATCAAAGCACTTGGATTTACTTTCAATGGAACAGTGGATAAAGGAGTATTTAATCTTACTTTAGCAACTGCCATTCTTACTAAATCTTTTGCCTTTTCAGTTGCCTTTTCTGGTTCACGCATATGAACCCATGAACATTGGTCTCGAATATTTGTCATTTGAAAAAGATATTTATTTAAACCAATTTCTCTTATGGTTTCTTGAAATAACGGTTCATGAGTTCGTGGTGTACATGATGCGACTATTACTCTATTGAGTTTATGTTCTTTGATTTTTTCCTGAATTAACGATTGAGTGTCTGCTGAACAAGTGTATAAATTTCGTTCAGAATATGCAACATCAGGTAAGGTTTCAGCATATTTAACTACTGCTGGAACATCAACATATCCCCCTATATTTATTCCACAGTGGCATATAAACACCCCTATTCGTATGGGTTGACCACTCACATCGATTTCATCGGGATATTTTTTAGTAGTTACTAAGGTACCTCTTGCTGGTGATAAATCAATGTTTACTTTTCCAGCTGCCGCACTAGCTTCAATAACAGTTTCTGGAATATCTTTTGGGGAAGAACAAGCACCGCATACATAAATACCGGGTCTTCCAGTTTCCACAGGTTTTAATGGTTGTGTTTTAATAAAGCCGTATTTATTTAAATCGATATCAAATGTATCGGCGATTTTTGATGCGTCCTTAGGAGGAGTTAATCCTACCCCTAGAATAACCATATCAAAAATTTCGGATATTATTTTACCTTCTTCCGTCTCATAAGTTAACTTTAGATCTTTCGTTCCTGGAATTTCCTCAATTGAAGATATCCTACTTCTAACATATTTCACACCATATTCTTCTTTTGCGCGTTCAATATATTTGTCAAAATCCTTCCCATATGCACGGATGTCCATACTAAAAATTGTAGCTTCTAAACCTTCGGTGTGTTCTTTTGCTATTACTGCTTCTTTAGCGGTATACATACAACAAACTGAAGAGCAATACTCTTTACCAAATTTCGGATCTCTAGACCCAACACACTGCAAGAAAGCGATCTTTTGTGGAACATTTCCATCAGAAGATCTCAATACATGACCTGAATAAGGACCACTGGCACTTAATATACGCTCAAATTCAATACTTGAAACAACATTTTTGTATTTACCATATCCATATTGTTTAAGCACATCTGCTTCAAATTCATCAAATCCTAAAGCTAAAATAACTGAGCCGACTTTTAATTGAGTTTTCTTACTTTTTAATTTATAATCAATAGCTTTTGCTTGACATACTCCTTTACATATCCCACAACCAATACAATAGTCTCTATTGATGGCATAAACAAGCGGAACTGCTTGAGGATATTTTACTGAGGTAGCACTATTCGAAGATAAACCTTCATTAAATAAATCTATTGCTTCTACGGGACATTCCTGACCGCAGATGCCACATCCTGTGCACTTTTCTTGATCAATAAAAAGTGTGTGTTCCATTAAATCAATATTAAAATTACCTACTTCCCCAGAAACGTTCATAATTTCAGATTTGATTTTGATCTCGATGTTTGGATGTCTCCCCGCTTCTACTAACTTTGGAGAAACTATACATATAGCGCAGTCATTTGTGGGAAAAGTTTTATCTAATTGTGCCATTACTCCTCCAATGCTAGTACTTGATTCAACAAGGTAGACCTTATATCCTGAGTCGGCTAAATCTAGTGCTGCTTGAGAACCACCAATACCCGCTCCTACAACCAATACGGCTCCAACCTTTTCCATCTTTATTCCTCCAATGTACTTATGTATAAGGGAGTTATCCCTACAATTTTATCCATTGATACTTGACTTCTTCCTTTTAATATTAAAATATGACTTAGAATTTTACTAGGATCCATATTTAGTTCGATAGCTAAATCCTTTACGGACTTTGTATCCTCTTTAAGAGAGAGAACGATTCTATTTCGTACATATTCATCGAAAATTGCATTTTCAAATACATCATTAAATCTTTCTAAGCTAACTTTTTCTCCATATATATTCTCCTGTTCTGTAAGTGCTCGTTCTCTTCCAACTAAAGCTCTAAGACGATAACTGACCGCAGACATCTTAAGCGCATTTATATTTTTTAATAACACATTAGCTTTAGAAGGATCTTTAACAGGAGAAGGTCCAAGCTCCTTGATTTTATCTGTAAATTCCGTCACTATTTCTGCAAATCTATTTCCTTCAGAAGCAGACACCCATTCCAAGCGTATACGTTCGTTCATATCTACAAATGAAAGTAGTTTTTCAACCATGTTAAATTTCTTTTCTGCTTCATAATTTCCTTCTAAATAGTGGCAATCTCCGGGATGGCATCCCATAACGATTATTCCATCAATTCCTGCTTCGAATCCATCAAAAATGAACTCTGGATCAACCCTACCTGAACACATGACTCTTATTACTCTTATGTTCGGGGGATATTGAATTCGACTTACCCCTGCTAAATCAGCTCCTGCATATGAACACCAATTACATAGGAATCCTAAAATTTTCGGCTCGAAACTCAAGCGACCTTTTCACCTCCAAATGCAAGTATTTCAGAGATTATCTGCTCGTTAGTGAAATGGCGAATGACTATGGCTTTTTTGGTACAAGTTGAAGCACAGGTTCCACAACCTTTACAAAGAGCTTGAATAATCTGGATTTCATTATTTTCATCTTTGACAATGGCATTATACGGGCAAATTTTTATACACACTTCGCAACCTTTGCATAAATCTTTATTCCAATCTGGTATATAGGCAGTAGCACCCTCTACTTCTATGGTTTTATGCGAGAGAATAGTGCCTGCTCTTGAAGCTGCAGCTAATCCCTGTGTCGTTGATTCGCTTATATCTGCTGGCCATTTTGCTGAACCACAAATGTATACTCCATCGGTAGCAAAATCAATTGGGCGCAATTTTACGTGAGCCTCTAAAAAGAATTTATTTTCCTCCAATGGAACCTTTAATAGTTGAGCGAGCTCTCGATTATCATTATTTGCGATTAATGGAGTAGCTAATACAACCAGATCGAAGGGGATACTAATCTCACTATTGATATATTGGTTATAGACTTTTACAACACTCTTATCGATAATTGGTTGCTTATCTGGTGTATATTTTATAAAAAGAACCCCCGCTTCTCGCGCTTTACGATAATATTCTTCATAAATAGTTCCAGGAGTATATAGATCTCTAAATAAAATCGAAATATTTCTATTGGGCTCTCTTTTTTTAATGATTAAAGCATTCTTTAAAGCTGTCATGCAACAAATGCTTGAACAATATTCCCTATCAGCATTCCTTGAGCCAACGCATTGGATCATTACAATATCATTCGCTTCAATCTGATTGTCTCTTAATTTATTTTCTAACTCAAGTTGAGTAATGATATTTTTGCTATTATAATTAAATAAACTTAAAGGCTTATATGAGGTAGCTCCAACTGCTACTACTATAACTCCTACATTAAGATTAACGTTATGATTTCTTTGCTCGATTTCTATCTCATAATTACCAATGAATCCATTAACGCTTTTCAATTTAGATGAAGTATATACTGTTAAGTTTTTTGCCTCTTTTACTTTAGCAACCAATTCATTAAGTAATTCAGAAGCTTGTTTATCACTAGGAAACACTTGATATAATTCTTTTAATCTTCCTCCTAGTTCCTTATCTTTTTCAACTAAGAAGGTCTTAAATCCTTGGTTGTTTAAACTTAGAGCACAATTTATGCCTGAAACTCCCCCTCCTATAACCATTGCACTTGGATTTACTTCAACGATAATTTTTTCTAACTCTTCGAGTTTCTCTGCTTTAGAAACACCCATCCGAATTAAATCCTTGGATTTTTCATACGCTGCTTCAGGATCCTTCATATGAACCCAAGTACACTGGTCTCTTATATTAACGAAATTGAAAAGATATGGATTTAACCCTGCCTCTTCAATACATTCGCGGAATAATGGTTCATGAGTTCTTGGCGTGCATGATGCCACTACTACTCTGTTTAAATCATTTTCTTGCACTGCCTTTTTGATTGCTGCTAAACCTGTTTCAGAACAAGTATACAGATTATGTTCACTATATTTTACATTAGGTAATGTTTTTGAATACTCGGCAAGTTTCTCACAATCGACCAAACCCCCTATATTTGTCCCACAATGACACACAAAAACGCCAATTTTTTTTTCTTCAGATATTTTATCAGGCACTAGATTTCCACCTCCCTTACACTCTCAGCAGCTTTTGCTGCTGCTCCACTTGCTTCTGCAACTGAACGAGGTATATCCATAGGTTCATGGACACATCCGCAAGTGTATATTCCTTCTCTACTTGTTAGAACAGGATAAAATGGATCAGTTTTAATGAAATTATATTTATTCAAATCAATTTTGAAAATATTAGCAAGTTCTTCAATCCCATCGGGAGGTATAATACATGTTGCCAGAACAGCTAAGTCAACTTTTAATTTTTTGATTTTTGCACTTTCAAAATCTTCATACACAATGATCGGATTTTGTTGGGCATCAGTTTTAATTTGGGCAATTTTACTTTTAACATAACGAATATTATATTCCGTTTCCCCTCGATTTATAAACTTCTGAAATCCTTTATTCCCTGCCCTCACATCAATATAAAAAATATATGATTCTAATTCATTATCATGCTCGTGCGCAATCATCGCTTCTTTTGCTGAATACATGCAGCAAATGGAGGAACAATATTGCTTTGCTTTATACGAACGAGAATTTACGCACTGGATAAATGCAATTTTTTTAGGTTCTTTCCCATCTGATAATCGCTTGAGATGACCTCCAAGTGGTCCAGATGCACATATTAGTCTTTCGAATTCTAAAGCAGTGATTACATTTTTACACTTTTTATAACCATACCCTCTTAAGGGATTTTCAAATTCTGCTAAATCATAACCAGTAGCAAGAATAACTGAATTAATGTTTTTAATAGAGATCAATTCTTCTTTTTGATTAAAGTCTATTGCTTCTGCTCCACAAGCTTTAACACATAGTTCACAAATTCCATAATTAATATAAGCACATTTTTCTCCATCTATAAGGTATACTGGAGGTACTGCTGAGGGAAATGGTATATAAGCTGCCGCTTGAGTAGTTAAGTTAACATCAAAATAATTGTATACTCCTCTAACGGGACAGACTCTTGAACAATCTCCACAACCGGTACAAACATCTTCTTTTATATAACGTGGATTTTTTAATACGTCAATTACGAAATTACCACGCTCACCTTTAACATTTTTAACTTCCGAAAGAGTATGAATTGTAATATTTTTATGGCGATAACACTCAGATAGTTTTGGCGCTAAAATGCATATCGAACAATCTAAGGTTGGAAAAGTTTTATCTAACTGAGCCATTTTTCCTCCAATACATGGTTTTTTCTCAATTAGATGGACATGAATTCCCATATCTGCCAAATCTAATGCCGCTTGGATACCAGCTATTCCCCCCCCTACCACCACTACATTTCTTGAATTATCCACTATTTTCACCTCTCATCTTTTAACCTTAATTGAAGTCATTTTTCTTAACCAGTTCAACTTTTTTGGTTTCCAATCAGCAATTTGATTGGGAGGGATCTTATATTTTTCTATGTATCCATCAGCGATTAATGAGTGAATTAGACTTTTTCCTTTATCTGATCTGATGACAATTATAGAATGTCCTGCGGGGGCACCACTAGCTCCTATACTCAGATCAGAATACTTTCCAACAAACTCATCACATTCTAAGCAGTGATTTCGCACAGCATTATCCAGATCCTTAATATTTATTTCAAATTCCTTATCATCTTTCGATGTGACAAACATATTCTTCTTTATTTGGATTTTTTTTATGTTTGAAGGTTTAATTTCAATTTTATTTTGCAGAATATCCATTAATTTTTCATAATCAAAATTTTCAAAACAAAATAGACTAATGACGAAATCTATAACATGTGAAGGTTTGAGATTCATTAGACGCATTTTACTTATAGCTCTACACTGACATGGAGTACCTATGAATGCTAATCGTAGTTGATCCACATCATAAACATTCTTCCGCGTTTGAATAATATCCTCCGCAATCTTATACAAATCCTTTAGGGGTAAAATATTTGGAGATATAGAGTATCGTGTCCCTGCTGAATTAATTATTTCTTCTTTATTGTAGATTATTTTAGGTACTGGCTTAAAGGCTTCATCAAATTCTGAAACTACCGCGGCTTCAACTCGACCAGTTTCGAACAAATATGTTAAAATTGTAGATACTATTCCACCATCCTGCCCTACATCCTTAATTGTTAGGTCATTAGTCTTTGCTGCTAAAACATCACTCACATTTCCAATCTCATCTTTGACGAGATGCACTCCATTGATCTTATCGATTAGCGAATCAGTTTGCGGGCAGATATAATAGCAAAATCCACATTCTCGACAATCCTCGGAAGTTTTATTAGTTTTAAACTTTGGGATATAATTTTCCATTTCAATAATATCGAAACTCTGGCTTTCACAATATGCAACACACGCACCACAAGAGCAACATAAATTTTTCGATATAATATAATCCTCAAGATTTTTGAAAGTTTTAATTTCTTCTAATTCTTCCATTTTAATATATATCTCCTTTAATTTAATAGCTCCATCTTGCTAAGAGCTTTTTTACCATTATAATCTTATTTAGAAATGATTATTAAGCGAAATGAACTATTTCAAAAAGCGACTTAGGTTTTATCCTATGAAAATTGAGCCCTAAATCACCTCGATCTATACCTAATGCTAAAGCTACTAACTCCGATAAATAAAAAACTGGGATATCAAAATCAATACCCTCTTCTTTGCTTAGCTCTCTTTGATTAAAATCAAACTGTTGATAGCAAGCAGGGCATACTAATGCAACACAATTTGCTCCCGAATCTTGTATTGATTGTAATTTATTCTTTATCATGAGTAAGGACAATTCCTTATCAGATTTTTCCACAGGATTCCCACAACATTCTAATTTTAATTCATAATCAATTGATTCTGCTCCTAAAACCCTAACGATCTCATCGATCGTTTTTGGTTCGAATGGATCATCCCATTGAATATATTCTGAAGGTCTTAAATAATGGCATCCATAATGCACCGCAACTTTAAACCCATCTAAAGGATGTGTAATGTTTTCTCTTATTTTATCTAAATTTTCATATAAAACTTGAGCAAAGTGCTTAACATTAGTGTTTCCATCATAAGAACCCCCAATTTTCTTAAGATCCTTATTGACTTCTTCTTTTGTCTTCTTATCTTTATTAAGGAAATAATTTACTCCCTTTAGAGTTTCCACACACCCTGAACAGAATGAAACTATACCCCCATTACTATTTCTTGATAAACTTAAATTTCTTGCTCCTAACGTTAACCAAGTTTTATGATCTATCTGTTCGATTCCGGTTGGATCGGGACAACAACTAAACCCATCTACATCTTTTAACTCAATCCCAAGTTTTTCAAATACTTTTCTCGAGGATGCCTCTAAAAATGGTAAACGAGCGGGTATTACACAACCTAAAAATAAATCATAGCCCATTTTCTATCCTCCTCTCTTCTTGATATTATTTTCGAATTGAGTGAGTTTGAGTAGTTTTCGAATCTCATCTACGGATGCAGTTTTCACATCTGGTAAACCCAATTTCTTCCTACGATTCAAAATTGCATTTGAATAGGGAATGGCAACTCCATTCTCTATTATTGCCTGTCCCTGAGAAAAAAAGCCCTCGGGATAATTTCCGTTTTCAAAACATCGGTTTTTTATTAGCGAAAAAATCTCAGTTAACTCTACATTCTGAGGACATAATTCAACACAAGTCTGGCATGTAGAACATAACCAAACGTTTGGATCTTGTTCGTCCACTAATTTCTCTTGAAAACCTAAGATCGCCTCTTCAATAATTTTTCGAGGATTATACTTTCCATCTGTAAGTAGAGCCACTGGACAACCTCCAGAGCATGTAGAACATTGGTAGCAGTAGCTTAAAGAAGCATTATGCTTTAAGACTTCATTTCTAAATTCGAAATTTACGACACTCATCATTTATTCCTCTTAGTTTATACTCTCCTTTTCCCCTATAGGAAATGACCTTTAACGTTAATTATGATACATTAATAAGCTCCGTCATTCAATGATTGATGCTTATTTTTCAGGTGTTTTCATGGCTTTATTTCAGTTCTAATTGTTTTTGAAGATCAATAATTATTGGAATTCGTTTGTCTTTTTGTCCAATAACTACTTTTAAAAGTCCATCTTCAATTTCAGTACTAATAGCTCGCAACTCGCCCTCTTCCATAATTTTTGCTTCCTGTTTTTCACTCGGTTTTGAATTTGTCTTTAAACAAGTAAGTTCTTTATTATACAAATAACATTTCGTACAGCAAAATCCAATGGGCATATATCCTACAATCGAACATTGGTCATAATTATCGCAATTACAATTATTACACATCCTCTCTTATCACCCTCTTCATTATGGGAATTTCTCTAACTCTTTTTTCGTTACGCCTTTTGTTCCACTGAAAGCTCTGTGTAATAATTGAGTTTTTGCTAAAGTTTCTTTCTTAGTTTCCTCAAGCTTCATTTTTGCCCTTAAGCAAGTCTGTTCCCCATTATAAAAGTCACAATTGGGGCAACAAAAACCAAGGGGGATATTACCAACTATAGAACATTTTTCATAGTCATCGCATCTACACTCATTACACATTTTTATCACCAGAGTTATGGAAAATGCTTTATTGATGCGGTTAAAATACGAGTTTTCTCTTCCTTCGATTTAAGCTGAAAAACTTCATCCTCATCTATATAGGGGGCCCTGAAACGTGGTTGATAATATTTACAGGTATGAACTTCATCATATTTCACACAATTTGGACAACACACCCCATATGGCAAATATCCTACTATCGAACATCGCTCATAATTTTCACAATCACAATTATTACACATGGTTTTTTTTCACTTCCTAATGGGTTACATAAATTGTGATTTCTTTGTCACAATTTACTTTTTTGTTAGTGATTAATTTAGTAAATCTTACTTATAAATCTGATCCTTTTCGTCAATTCTAACCAGAAAGTTTATCGGGATCGGACAAAAAAAACATAAACCGACATGAATGATATTAAGAATGTCACTATTCGATAGCAAAAAATGATGGATTACTAGAAAAAGAAGAATTACCCAGATTTGTGACCAAAAAGCTGCAAAATCGACAAAAAAGACCCTTTCCAAAATTTCTATGATCGATCTGCGTTATATTTTATAGGTATTTTTCGAAATTGGGTCAAATCGTCGTAATTATGACATAGAAAAAAAGCAAACCCATTATAAAATGGGAAGAGAAACCCACATTTCAAGGTACATTTCACATTCTTAAACTTCCTATATATCATTATTGATCTTGATCATAAAAATTACAATTATGTTTGAAAATAACAAAAAATCTTCGGATGGATAACATTTTCAAACAATTTTAAAAGGAGAAGAATCCCATATATAATGTAATCCAAAAATTATACTTACTAAGAAATCATGAGGTGAATATTATTGGCATTTTATATGGTAACCTTTACTTATCCTCCTAACCGAGCGGAGGAGGTTGGTCAAGCTTTTGTATCAGGAAAAGCCCCAGAATTGCCCGATTTTGTAAAAAGAATCCATATTTTTGTAGTTTTAGATGTAGAGCTAAAGACTTATTCAATTTATGAAGTCGAAGATGCGAAATCACATGAAGGATTAGTGGCAATTACGAAAAGATTTACGGGATATTTCAATATTGAAGGCTCTAGATTTAAAATTGAACCATTATTAACCGTAAATGAAGCATTACCCCTGATTGGTTTAGGTTAGTTGTATTGTTGAATTTATACTCATTTTTCCTTTTTATTTTTCTAAAAATTACTTTAGAGTTGATGCTTTAATATCTTAAAAAGTTTTATCTTTCATCCACATTTAAAGAACTTTTAATATCATTAATAAAACCAATTAAATAGAAAATAAATTTTTCCTAAAGATGAATGCTTATTATCAACATTTTATGATTTTCATGCTTCACGATTCAGGGGAAAAGGATTTAATAGACATTACCAGAGAAGAATTTTTAAAAGATAATGGAAAAAAAGTACTTCTCCCCAAGCAAGTAGTCCTAATTGTAGATGAGGAATTAAGGAGAATATACATCTGGAAGGGCGCACAATCCTCAGTTCGAAAGAAATTTATCGCTTCAAGAGTTGCTTCTGAATTACAAAATGAGCTGGCAAATGTAGCAAATTTCCATCGATGTAAAGTAGTTTCAGTAGATCAAGGGGATGAACCATATGAATTTTTGCATTCATTTGGATTTTCTTCTATGAAAGTTGAGAAGGCTCCAGAGACAAAAGAAATGACTATAAAATCCTATTCAGAAAAAAATACTCCGAAAACTGAAATATCTCAAAGATCTAGGCAAATTAATAACGGTAACCAACCGTATAAACTACGAAAACCTAACAAGTTTAAAATTTTATCTCAAGATCAGAAAAAACAATTAGATATCGTTCTGGAATCTGAGATTCCTTCTGGATTTAGTCGTCAACATATAATTCTAGGAGATAATATCATTTATGGAGATGTGAAGAAAAAAACTGAAGTATTTGGGAAAATAATCATGGAAGAATCATGGAATCCCGTTGATGGGTTAAAAGAGGAGATGATTGAATTTGATGACTATAAAACAAGAATATATTTTAATACCAATACAGGCATAATTAAAGCGGTGGAATTTTTAAAGCCTGCGAGCTCACAAGCCTCTAAAGAGAACGTTATACACTACTCAAAATGTACAGTAAAGCAATTAAAAGCTTATTGTTCTAAAAACGATATCAAAGTTCTTTCAAAATATAGGAAAGCTGATTTAGTAAAGTTAGTAAAAGAACATAAGAAAGAAACGAGTAAATAATCTTAAGATCATTTTAATCTGAGAAAACCGGAAAATTTGATCTCTCATATACTATAATATATTTCATGTCAAGGTAACGAACAAAAAAAAAATAATACATACTTTATTAATACTCAAAAGTTGTATCAAATATGATTAGCGAATCAAAAAGACAGCTTAAAATTAATATTTTGGCTTGTCCCTTTAAAGAATCATGTAAATTGCCAAAAGTTCAAAGTCTCTGTAATTTTCCCGATTATAAGCGATGTAGAGATTATGAAATTAAGCTCCAAAAATTGAAAACCTCAATGAAAATTCTTCATTAGATCTTTTCTTCTTCTATCAAAAATTTTTGAGAATTTCTGTTTATATTATAAATATAAACAATTTTATTTCTCAATAAAAAGACTATCAAGAGCTATATCAAGGTCAATTTCACTATCTTTGATTTTTTTCACTAATTTTCTTAAACCGTACTCATTTAATATTAATTCAAGAAAATTTTCATATAATCCGAGTAGATTATCTTGTCCTAACTTAAAGTAAATATCCTCATCGGAAAAATTAATGTTGAGAATTTCATATAATCCTTGAATCGATTTCTTAATATTACTAAGATTTTCTTCCGCTTTCTTCTTCATTTCTGATGTGAAATTTGGTGAATCCATGTTTAACCGTACCTATGTGATAATAAAAATAATCATTATTTAAATTATGGTTATTTTCGACATTTGTGTTATCGTATGACGGAATTCCGGTAATGTCCTTAAAGATAGAATGGAAGAAATTGATAATTGAATCTTCACTAGATTTACGAAAAATAATAATTAGACAATAAAAAAGATCAAAAGTAATAAAAATCTCAATTTTTATTTTCCTTTTCATCAAAAATTATTTTTAACAATTTCGTTATACATATTCAATTGTAGCGGGAGGCTTAGGTGTTATATCAAAGTAAATATTCTTGGTATCACTTAATTCTAATAGTTTAAATTTAATTTCTTCGAGTAAATGAATTGGTAAATTGGTAACACTAGCTTTGCGTGCATCAATGCTATTAACACATCTAATAATTACATCATAAATACCTTTGTTGCTCTCATGGAGTTCATAAAACAATCGGGCGTATCCTATCAAATGTGAGGCGAATGTGGTTAATTTATTGAAGTCCCATTCTCCTTTGATCGATAAAGGTATCTCATAAGTTCTTTTGCCTTGGACCATTCCCGTCACCTTTTTCAACAACACATCTTCTCCTATTGCAGCAAAAACTTGAAATGGTTCCTGTTCTCCTTGCTCATTTATAATCATCGCTACTCCATATTGTTCCTCATAATGAGTATTAATGCAATTTTCTACGATATCATGAACTTTCTTCTCAAAACTTAAATTTTCCGGTGTTACAGCACCAATTATCCGCGCTGATAGGGCGGGACCGGGAAAGGCTTTCCGATAAATCAATTCCTGAGGAACTTTTAAATATTTTAAGATATTTCTAATCTCTTCTTTAGTAAGGCTAGCTACTGGCTGAATTGTAGCCTTAATATCATATTCTATTTCCAAGTTGTGCTGACTTTTGATAAATCCCTGTTTATTTTTTTCTTTTAATGCTAATTCCTCATCTAAAGACATAGTCTCTTTCAAATCAGAAATTTTTATGCCAAAACTTTCTTCTATGTCAGGTAAAATTGTTCCATCAACTAGTACTTCACAATTATTATCTCTTATAAATTTACTAATAGTTGATGAATATGCGTTCTTAAAAAGCTTTCTTTTACTTTCGGCATCCTCCTCCCCATATATTTTTGGAAGAAATTCCTCGCGAATATCAATAATTACAATTTCAGGAAAAATCTGTTTTATAATCTCCCTTTCTTCTATTCCATTTATAGTGCGCATTAATCCATGGTCAATAAAAACAGGAATGGTATCAATATTTGCTTCTTTTAAAAGTAAGTAAGCGGTTGAACTGTCAATGCCTCCAGATAATGCACAGAATACTTTTTTATCCCCAGAGTGTTTCTTCAGGAATTCAATTGCTATTTTAACAAACTCTTTTGGTTCTTTCGGAGGATTAATCAATCTGTGATTTAACATAAAACCTAATAATTTAATTCATCAAATAAGAATTTCTATTAAATGGTTATGATAGAAAATCTATCTTAAAATAGGAATATATTTTGTAAAAGAATAAGGTTTTATATCAGAATTTAGTTACTAATATCACTCTAGCAACTAAACTGGTGATTTGAGTTGACCGAGGATGTTAACCCTGAATTAAGACAGAAAATTGATAGATTAGTAGAGAAAGCAATAGTTTTATTCCTTGATAAGGTTTCAAAGGGAAATTCATTAGAGGAAACAATAAAAAGTATGATTACTGAAAAAATATTTAGCAAACCTGGCCCCAGAATGAATAGATATGTGGTTAGAAAAGTTGCAAAAAAAAATTGTTATCAAAGCTGTTGATCGAATTTGGGAAAAGGCATAAAGACAAACTTATGCTTAAAATTCAAGCCTTAAAATGAAAAATAAAAAAATAATTTAACCCTTAAAAATAAAAATTAGAACAGGCTAACGGATTTATTGTGCTTTTCATAATATTTTTGATGGTATTCTTCGGCGCGATAAAACTCTTTAAGTGGAACTATCTCTGTAACAATTGGTTTTTTATATTTTCCTGATTTATCTAATTTGTCTTTTAGCTGGATCGCTTTCTCCTTTTGTTCTTCGCTATTATAAAATACCACAGAGCGATATTGAGTTCCAACATCCCAACCTTGTCGATTAAGCGTAGTAGGATTATGAATATTCCAAAAAATTTCTAATAAATCCTCATAGGATACAATTGAGGGATCATAAGTTACTTGAACTACCTCAGCATGACCTGTCTTATTAGTACAAACCTCTTTATAAGTTGGGTCTTTCGTATGACCTCCGGCATACCCAGATACCACATCAATTACCCCCTCTACTTTTCTAAAACGTGCTTCTACACCCCAGAAACATCCAGCTCCAAATGTCGCTTTTTCCATAGTCATATTAATAATATAATAAAAGAGAAATAAATTAGTGTTGGTAATTGCTTATAATACAATTTACTCATTTACAAATATTTGTTAATCATATGAAAAAAAAAATCAATAGAAAATAAGATATAAAAGGTTTGAGATAATTACAATTTCTCTTCTTTTTCTTGTTCTAGTCTTCTTAGTTCCAAATGATACACTTTCCCGACAGTAGTTTTTGGTACATCATCAATAAATTCTACATAACGAGGATATTTCTCGAATCCCATATTTGCTTTTGCCCAATCTATGACATTTTGCTCTGATACCTTCCCTTTGAACTCCTTTTTTAACGTTATGTACACTTTAATATTTTCTTCACCATTTTCATCTATTATTCCAATAACTCCACATTCTTGGATGGGTTCATAATTATATAGTAAATCTTCTACCTCTGCGGGATAAACTGAATGGCCTTTATATTTTAT
>SDNW01000031.1 GCA_004524725.1 Promethearchaeota archaeon | reverse complement strand
TACTACCTTTCATACTCGCAAACTCTCATAGATTAGATGGTATTTTTGCGATTAGTGCTCCTATTGGCATTAAGGGGCTAGGTCCTCTTATCGCACCTATTATAAAAATATTTATGAAATATCATAAAATTGAATCTAAACGATTCAAGCGTGAAACTGACGGAAAATGGATAGGTTATAATAAGATCCCAATTAATATTGTAGCTAAAATAAAAAAATTGATAATCAAAATGAAAGAAAATTTACCAAATATAGATTGTCCTGTTATTTTATTTCAAGGCAGTAAAGATAACCAAATTAAAAAGCAGAGCATGAATTATATTTATAAGAATATACAATCAATGGATAAACACAAAATTTGGTTAGAAAACAACGATCATCCCATCTTAGATTCACCCGATCAAGAGATTATCATTAATGAAATAATTAATTTTGTAGAACAAATAAAAAACCAAAACTAGTTCAATTATAAATTCCTATTCTTAGTGACAATGTTAATACGAGAATTTACTGAAAATGATATCAATGAAATGACGACATTAATAAAAAATCTTTGTGAGATAAATAACCGAGAATTTGATGAGATAGCATGGAAGACCGACTTAGAAAAGCATTTAGAAAAAAATTCTAATTCTGAAGTATTAATTGCCTTAGATCAAGATGATAAAACAATTATTGGGATGGCATATTTTTCTGTAAAGAATTCAAACAAGGGATTTCGATTAGGTTATATTTCAAATCTAATTGTTAAGGAGGAGAAAAGAAGGATCGGGATTGGCGAGGAAATTATAAGAAAAATAATAGATTATTCAAAGAGTAATCATATTCACTCAATCAGGTTAGCAATACGCCCAGATATTGATATTGGCGCAAAAAAATTATTTATCAAATTAGGTTTTAAAAATGTCCTTCATATTTATGAATTACAGATTTAAATTTAGAAAAGTAAAGTATATTTCTTTTAATTAATAAGTATAAAATGTGAGTTAGTATTTGATTTTAATACATATATAAATTAAAAATTGAGAATGTCATGATTAAGGATATTCAAAAGGGGTTTAGTTTATTGATAAAAGGTCCTTCAAGAATAAACATTCTGGAGGGAAAAATTGATGTTTTTGGCAGAATTTTTACTGCAGAAAAAAGCGCTGATGGTAATAATATTATCATTCCTAGCGCACATAATTATCCTCTTTATGCTCTGGAGCCTTCAAAAGTAGAGATATATACATCAGATAATGCCAACATAACTCTTATTGAGGAAAATACTATTAGTGATGAATGGGTTAAAGTAAAGGAAACCGTAGTAAATCAGATTCAAAAGAATGAGGGGGGGAAACCCTTGAAAATTATGGTGCTTGGAATTAGTAGTGGGAAAACAGCCCTCATAAAATATTTAGCAAATAATCTTTTCAGAGAAGGAATCAAAGGGGGATATCTTGATTCAGATTTAGGGCAACAAATTATTTATCTCCCCACAACGATCAATATCGGAGAAATTAAAGATTATATCATATCAAGTGCAGATATAGAAAAAGAGGATACTGTTTTTATAGGTAGCACCTTTCCAAAATCGAATTATAAGTTTATTATAGCAGATGCAAGTAAAAAACTTATTCAAAGTTACTTCGAATCTCATACCGATTCAAAATTTGTATTGATAGATACTGATGGTTGGATAAAAACTGAAGCTGGAATCATATATAAGAATTTTTTTATTGATATGGTGGATCCCGATATATTAATCATATTTCATGATGATGAGATCGAAGAGTTAAAAGTAATTGAAAAAGCAGCTTCCAAGGCAAAACACCGAAAGATTATATTAATTAAAGAAAAAAATAAATATTTTTATGATAAGGATAAAGATGAAAGGCGATTCTTACGCCAAAGCCAATTTGCGAAGGTTTTAGAAGATTTCAGAAAAATATCTATCCCGTTAAATAATATTAAATTCATAAAAACAGATTATGATAAGGAAAAAAAGGAAATGGTTGAACAAGAGATAAATGTCAATGATTTAATCAATTTGCCTTATCATTATGTTATTATATCCTTATTGAATGAGGACTCAGAAATGATTAACCTTGGTCTTCTCTTTGTAATTAATGTAGAAAAAAATTATATTCTTCTTTTTTCTAATCTTGGCTATAAAGATCAAAAGAAAATAAAGAAGATACTGTTAGGAAGTTTAAGATTAAGTACTAAAGGAAATCATCAAGGCTATCTTTACTTATAAATTTTATAGTTAGATATTCCTTGATTACCATAAGTTTTTTTTTGATTACACTTAAATAATTTTCTGATTGATTTTCCGAATTTACGTTTAAGCAGTCGATATGGTAATAGTATGTCTCATTTGCATAAAACAAGTTATTAATCATATTACCAATATAGATTTGATAGGTTTTGCTTAGTCTGTCTTCAGGAATTTTCTTATTACATCGGGAACAAAATACCATAATATTGTAAATAAAATTGTTTTTAATTATATGAGAGGAAAGATATTTAAAATCCGATAAAACTCGATAAGATTTTTACCTATCCAGAAAATCTAATGTGCATCCTACAAGAATAAGTTCATTTTTTTTATGGGTATGTCCGCCTTTTTCAAGAACAACTTTATTATATTCTGAAAGGTTTAAAATGGCACAATTCTCATCAAAATTAGTGAATTTTATAATATGGTCATTTTTAGCATGAATTAGCATAATGCGAGAAATTAATTCTTTCCATTCTTTCTCATCAATCTTACTACGCAAATCCTTAAAAATGAGATATGGCGATAATTTTCGGTTATATTCATCATTAGGGAATAATTTAACTCGTTTTAATAAATAATTGAATATTACTAATGGATTATATCGGGGAATATTTTTCTTATAAATTGACATGGCAGAGATAGCAATAATTTTTTCAATGATTTTATCTTGAAATCCTCCGGACAAGACTGTAATGGCCCCAATACTAAATCCAATGCTTGAGATTCGCTTATTTCGAAAATCTTTATTGGATTTTATCCAATCAATTACATTCCTATAATCTTCAATACGCTTTAAAAATTGACTTCTTCTTCCAAGTTTTTTTGAGCCACCAGTACCCCTTGCATCATAAGCAAGTATAATATGACCATGATAAACTAAAGGGTAATAATAATTTTGAAGAGTTTCTTTAGAATCAGAAAAACCATGGCAGATGATTATTATTGAGTTTTTTGATTGGATTAATTCCTTATCTTGAGGAAAAATTAAAAGAGCGCTTAAGTATCTATTCTTCTTTTTAAAGTTATTTCTAATAGGAATTTTTAGTTTTGAGATGATTAGGTCGCTTGGATAAAATTTGGTCCATCTATCAAACCAAAAATCTCTGAAATTCCAATAAATTTCAAACGGAGCATAAATTATTAAAAAAGTAGTAACTGATAAAATTAGGCAGATATTCAATGGATTCCCAAAAATATTCTGGTTAATATTCCAAATGAGCATACTAATGATTAAATCTATATAGATAAGTATCGCTCGTTTAAAAGTTTTTGAAATCATTTTGATTAATCTTAAAAAATAAATTTTAAAAAATAATAAAAATATTCATACTTCGCTAAAGGCTTAAGAGTAATTATTTGTTCGCTTTATCAGGGGGACATCCGAAATCATCGCGCACTTTACAATTTGGTTTGCTTGAACTTCCTGGACATGGTGCACATTTAACTTTTCGCATTAATGCTTCGACTTCACTAATTTCATACCCGAATTCCTCATCTTCAGTTTCATCAGCTAACATCTCATCATCTATACTACTCAAATCATAATCTAGATCATCATCTAAATTATCTTTCTCATCATAGAGATCTAAAATTTCATCTCCTTCCTCATCCACTTTTCCAGTTGGAATATCATCCTCTTCTGGTTCAGTTTGAAGTTTCTTTTTCTTAGCCATCGATCCCACTTATATAATATATACTTTTATTTCAATATAAGATATAGTTTAATAACATAAAATTTAGGTTTTATTATTTTTAAACCTTGAGTGAGATCGTGATAGTATCCTGTTTTGAAAAGTTAAGAATTTCAAAAGTAATAATTAGTTAGCTATCAAATTATTTATATCATTTAACTAAATTATTGAGTCAACGGTTTTGAGCGTATTAAAGATAAGGGATATTGCATTAGACAACACCTCGGAACTACACTTATCTGGAGTGTCTAAACGCGAATGAATATATTTAGAATCTTTATCAGAATGAAAGCAAACTACTTGAAATTTGCTTTTTGTTTTACTTGCGAGTTTATTAAAACTCTTATGATCCGTTTTAGGAGTAATAAAATGCAAATCTTTTGTGTATTCAATGTTTAAATCACTAGACACTTCATCAATTATATCATTTAATGGTACTTTGTGTTTTTCATGTCTATGTCTATGTTTTCTGAATAATGATCTCTTTTGAATCATACCAACATAACTTCCTACCATATCGATGTTGATATTAAATGAACGATCTAAATCGTAATTTTCAGATAAATACTTGTGATTTCGCTTCACATATCTTTTACTCCCAATAAGACCCCACTCTTCTGTCCCAGGGAATAATAAGATAACATCGTAATTTTCTATTTGATATTTTTTAATTAATTTAGCGAGTTCTATTAAAACTGCAACACCACTTGCATTATCAATTGCACCTTTTGACTTTTGAGTATCATATATCAATAAGAAAATTATTAATACAATTGCAAATTCGAATAATGAAGAAGTAATTATTAACTCTCCAAGATTAAATTCACTTAAAATAGGGACTGCGGGTTCTGTTAGGATTATAATTGAAAATGACATTGTTATTATGAAATAGGGGAAAATTATAATTCTAAACAGAAAGAAAGCAACATTCTGTAGCCTATACGGTAAGTTTGCAGAGAAGGAGTCATAATGAGCAGATATAATCGCCACGGGCCTTTTTCTCCTTTTTCTTTCAGCAGGTATGGTTGCAATAAGATTTTTAGATTCTTCTTTTCTAGTTAAAGAGAAATTTCGCGTGGTAGCAAAAAGATATTTAACCGCAAAGTAGAAGGCAATAATAAGTAACAAACGATAAAATACGAGATAAGTTAATGTAATTAGGTATATTAAACGCATTAGAATCCTGAACGGAGTATCAAATGAAAAATATTCATATCTTGACTCAATACCTACAGATTTAAGTTGATTTTGAATATACAAACAAGCTTTTGTGTCACCGGTAGAATTAGTAGATCTGCTATAAGCAAGAGAAATAACATGAGATAACGGGTCTTGAGAATGGTCCAATTCAAGAGCGGAAGAATGCATCATATTATCATCTTTATGATTTAATTATTTAATCCTAAGTTTATATTAAAAAGTGTCCTAATAAAATTAACCCCTATATTAAATCACTTTATAAGTGAACATACTTATCTTGAATTAATTCAAAAAGCACGCTAATTAACCATTATTTTTAGTTGTTTGATTTTTATCGAGAATCATTTAATCATGCTCAATTTAGAATAATTTTGATCTGCTCAAGAGAATAGCTTGCCATAATAGTAAAAAGAAAATAGATTTCTGGTTTATAATAAGTACTCCTAGCATTTTAATTAATTCGATTTATATCTAATCCGTGCCCTTTACTTTTAATAAAAAATGAAATTATATCATTTAAAATTTGATTTATTTCTGCGCTTGAATAATGTTTAAAATATGGACAATCATAGTGGGGGAAAATAAATTTAAAGCAAAAATTGGGTAGTTCTTTAGGAAAATCACTATCATTATGTGGGTTTAAATATAATTTATTAACCCAAAAGTTTGTAAGATTGTTATAATATTCTAATAAGAGATCAATTTTATCAATTCTAATTTCATTTAATTGCCTATAATGGGTTTTTCGAATCAATTCGAATTTTAGTTGGGAAAGAAAATGAAGGATTTTGCCCAGATTAGAAAAGTAATTAGGTATTGCTCCAGGAATTGGTAAATTTTTTATGAAACTTCCATTAAATCGCAGATAACCGCTACTCATATGTAAAGTTCCATAAAGAGATTTAAAGAGGGTATTAAGAATTTCTGAATTGAGAAGAGTTAACAACCCAAATAATTGATCGGTATTAAATGAAGAAATTTGTAGAAAATATAATCCCGTTAAATTAACAAACACTCCAGGATCATATACTAATGAGAGATCTTTAGCTATCTCCCTAAAAATTAATTTCTCACTTGATAGATCTTTCCAAATTTTTCTATATTTCTCATTATATTGAAAATAAGGATGGAAATATTTGTTCTTGGCAACTTTTATATATTTATCAAAATCAATATAATATCGATTAACATTCCCCGTCCCGAGTAATATCAGATCTTTGTAAGAATTAATTTTTTCAATAATATTTTTTGACTCTTTAACCCAATCTATAAATCCAAAGGGGCGATAAGTTATTTTGAGATCTTTAAATACTTCTGAAAGTTTTTTGTATTTAGAGTAAATATGATCTATCAATTCAATATTACCAGATAAGGGAATTGCAGATTTAGGAAAGTTCTTTATTTTTTCCTGAGAAAAAGTATGAATTTGATTCCCTCTATGATTGTAAAATTGTTCAATATTTTCAAATTTCTGAATAGAAAGAAAATTTGAGTCATCAGTTCCACTTTTCAGAAAAAGGATAATAGGATATGTAGAGATCTGTTTAAATGAATTCAACGACGATATATTGATTATTTCTCGAATTTGTGTATTTTCAAGGATTAGTTC
Source organism: Promethearchaeota archaeon (assembly GCA_004524725.1). Lineage (GTDB taxonomy): Archaea > Asgardarchaeota > Lokiarchaeia > Sigyniarchaeales > SOKP01 > SOKP01. The sequence goes on along the minus strand of SDNW01000031.1, from coordinate 12,899 downwards.
TCGAATTTTAATACCATAGTCAGCGGCTAAAAACTTGTTTGTTGTTAAAAAAGATAAGACTCCATTTTTCTGATCTAAAATATTAATTGATTTTTCAATAAATACTACACTTAAATCAAATAGTTTGTAGGTGGAAACAAATTTCTTGCTTAAATGTTTTTTATACTGTGGATCTGAAATTTTTTTATTTTCAATATAAGGAGGATTTCCCAAAATAATGCTAAAATTCCGTTTGTCAAAATCCAATAAAAAATCTTCATCAAAAAGATTATATTTTATATCTAATTCACTTAATTTTTTTTTAATATTAATAAAATTCATATTCACCCTCATCATATCTAAGGGATCGGTATCGGAACCTTCATAAAGCCAATTTGCTAATCTTAAATTTGAAATGATATTGGCTTGGTGATCTATGTCGATTCCGTAAAGATGTGTTTGAATAATCTTTTTTTTAATTGAAAAATCATTCTGGTTTTTATATAACAACTTATAGATATTGTACAGAAAGCTAGCCACAGAGATTAGAAATCTTCCAGATCCAGATGCAGGATCTAATATTTTCATAGTATTTATTTCCGATTTTAGCTTACTTCGAAAGGATTTATTTTGATCAAGGAGATGTTTTATTTCATTATAATCAAAATTCATTCCAGAAGATTTGGGACTTTGAAATAATTCTTCAAAAAAAATTTTGAAAGAGTTAGAAACCATAAAATTAACAATTTTCCAAGGAGTATAAAAAACACCTAGGCTTTTACTACTCTTTTTATCTTTAAACCTTTCAGTTTCAAATTTGTTTATGATTATGTCTATGTTATTCAAAATTTCTACGAAAACTCCCATTCAAACCTATTAAATAAATCTCTTTATTAGATTATTACTTTTTTTTGTTATTAAAAATGTAGGAAATTAATTTAAAAATTAAACTTCAATACTATAGAATGAAACTGTTAAAAATACAAATAATAGATGATCTAAGTTGTTTAATACTAAAGGTTTAAACGAGATATTAGAAGAGCCTCAAAAAATAGCTAAATTAGATTATAAGATAATTTCGGCGATCCTTAATGAAGCAAGGAAAATGTTTAACAACGAAAATTTACTTTTAGAATTCACAGATAATAGTGAGAATCAAATTTTCATTATTGGAGATATACATGGCAATTTAACAAGCTTGTTAAAATTTATTGAATTATTTAAATCGAATAAACCTAATCGTGTGATTTTTCTAGGAGATATTGTGGATCGTGGACCATATCAATTAGAATGTCTTATTATTGTACTGATTTTAAAGATCCTTGAACCAAATACCTATTATCTCTTAAAAGGAAATCATGAGACCCTAGAAATGAATAAATATTATGGATTTTACCAAGATTTTACCACGAGGTTTAAAAATGAAGCTAATTTTGATGAGATACTTGCTTTATATCATTTGTTGCCTTATGCTGCCCTTATAAATAACCAGATTTTATGCGTTCATGGGGGGATTCCAGAAGATATTGACATTTTAAGTAAGCTAAAAGGCATAAAAACTAAAAATCTTCCTAAAATTTGGGATTCTTTATCTAATGAATTAATGCAAATTACATGGAATGATCCAAAAGAAAACATTCAAGGTTTTTCTGAGAGTTTCAGAGGTCCAGGCATAAGATTTTTTGGAAAAGATGTGTTTGAAAAATTTATTAACTATAATAATCTTGGTTCTTTAATTCGATCTCATGAAATGTTTCCAGAGGGATATAAGTGGTTTTTTGATAACCGATTACTCTCGATCTTCTCTTCAGAAAATTATAGGATGGGTTATAGTAAAAATCCAGCATCATATGCTATAATTAATAAAAATAATGACGTTATTGCGAAATTGGTGAAATAAATTAGTATATGATCTTAAGATACCCTTAGAATGTTGAATTTTTTAAGCCCAATATACATAAAAGGGCAAGATTTTCAATTTACTATATTTTTTACATAATCTGAGATGCATCTGGTTTAATAAAAAGCAAATTATTCCCACGAATAAAGATTTCATTATATTTCGCTACAGGGCTTCCGTCCATGATCTCCGTAGCATCTTCTAAAATCATATTCATGTATGCATCAATCTCTTTCAAGAGACCTTTATACTCGGTGCCATCTTTTAATCTTAATATAATTGTTGACCCCATAGCATTCTGCAAGATATGTAAAGGATTTTTCGATTTCTGATGATCATTATTTCTACTTGACATTCTCTTACCTTTATAAATAAAATTATTATTATTATTGAAAAGATAATTTAAAGAAAAACTTTTTTGAATTAAAACCTTATTATCAATGGTTCTTGACTTATAGAGATTTTAAACTCATTGCTATAAATCTTATGAAAACTAATCCCTTGAATACGGATAAAAAAAGAAAAATCATTAACGACTATAATTCATCTTTTCAATATTATGATAAGCGATATGGGGAGATCCAGTTAAAAAAGTATAGAAGATTCTTCGAAAATAGAAAAATTCAAAATAAAAAAATTTTGGATGCGGGTTGTGGAACAGGTTTGCTTCTGGAATACATTTTTCAAAAAGATAAACTGAAAGCATTTCCTAGATATAAATATACGGGAGTAGATATTGCCTTAAACATGTTAAATAAGTTTCATTTGAAGTTGGAGGCTTTAGGGGCTAAAAGAATAGTTAATTTAGTCGTAGCAGATATTGAAAATCTTCCATTTCGCAATAATGTGTTTGATGAAATTTTTTCAATAACGGTATTCCAGAATTTAAATGATATAGGGAGGGGCTTAGATAGTTTGGTTAGGGTTGGAAAATCCAGATTCGACTTGGTAATTTCGATCCTAAAAAAAGCTTCAGGACTTGAAATATTTGATACTTTAGTTAAACAAAAGTTAGTAGAATATTATTTTGATTATAATCATCGCATAGAAGATAATATTGTTTGGGGAACTTTCAGCAAGAAGGAGGATTGAAATTTATGTTTTGTAGAAATTCTTTAAAATTTCATCTTTATCGAGTTCCAATTTGAATTTTTTATTAAAGTAATCACAGAGATTTGTAATATCTCGTTCCAGTAACTTTCTTGCATTAGGATGATTTTTTGAGACCCATTGTATCCAATCTATAATTAATATACTTTCCTTTTCATCTATTACTATATTAAATTCACCTAAATCGCCATGAATTATTCCTGCTTTTTCATATATTATTCTTACCTGCTTGATAATTTTTTTAAATATTTTTCGAGGATTAGGGATATCTTTACTATATGCCAATTCCTTTCCTCTCAAGTACGACATGACAACTATATGGCGATTATAGGTTATTGGTTTAGGGGTATTAAGTTTAAGTTTATATATCTTCTTTAAAGCTTCAAATTCCCGTCTTGCTGCTAAACGGTTAACATACAACCACGATAAATGTTTTCTATTTTTAATGATATTTCGCGTTTTTTTAATACTTTTAAAGCTGGTTCGTCCCATTCTGTAAATTTTGAGGGCAAAAATATTATCATCATCATCCATGCAACTATAGACATCAGATTCCTTACCTTTACCAATCAAGGGTCCAAGTTTACTTATTTTACCCCTCTCTACTAGGGTATGAAGAGCTAAAACATCATATCCCAAAGAATTTAGAGTATATCCAATTTCATAAGAGGATGCATTTCGCACAATCATGCCTTCTTTATGGACTTTTTTAAGTCGATAAAGGGTTTCTTCTAAGGGATATCGTGCGTAAAATTTAATATTTGGTACGGTGACATACTCAGAACGTTTCATCCCTATTTCAATTGCCGTTAAGACTCTAAGATCTTCTTTTTCAATATCTAAAAGATGTTTTGCAGCCTCAGCCATTTTATGATAATATTTTTGATTTTCTTCTTTTAAGATTTATTGATTTTTCTATTTTTCTTTTCGCATCCTAATTTCTTAGTTAAGCTTACTAAAAGAGAAACTTTTTGTACGTTGCTAAGAAATTTACGGTCTTGATGAAATTTGGTATTTCAAATAGCATAATTGCTGAAGAAATTAATAGCAAGAATAAGTATATATCAATTTTAGTGATATAATATAGTGTTGGCGTTGAAGATTCTTGAAATTGAAATAAGAATATTCCTTGCTGAAGATAGACAAGAAGGCTAATAGAGATTATCATGCTTATTGATGAAAATACAATTATTGCTTTGTCATACTCATAAATTGCTATGATTAATTGTGGAATGAAGAGTAAGAGGCAAATTACTAATAATATAAATGCCATTAATAACCAATTGTTATAATTATTAGCGGAAATTATATAATCATTTCCAAGTGTGTCCCAAAATAATGAAGAGGCTAAGATGACGAACACAATTATTGGCAGAATCAGTGATATAATAGATATAAGAGCATGAATTCGAATAGTGAAAAATTGTGAATATTGATAATCTGCTATCTTTTCTTCCTTCTTTGCGACCTCAAGATAATTTTCTAAACATGATTTAATATGAGATGGAATTTTTTTATTGAGCTTTTTAATTTGAAAATCAGTTTCAGCGAACTGTTGTATTAATCTGTAAAGAACTTCAGTTCCTTTTTTTAATCTTTCTTTTGTGCTCTTAGGCCCATTCCATAAATAAATTAACTTTGTATCTTCATCGATAAACGCAGCAAAATCATGATAAAGTAAATGGGAATGCTCTTCAATCCATTTATTTTTTTCTTCATAAAAGATAAACACTTTGAGCATAAGTATCCAATAGAAAAAAGGTTTGAATAAATTTAATTTTCTTCTTTTGTTCGAGTTTTAATATCTTTCCATAAATTATCAATATAATCCCTATAATTTGCAATTATTTCATCGGAGATATTTCGAAATCTTTTTTGGAGTGATAAATACTCTTCAATTGGTTTTCTCTTCTTAGGATCAAGATATCGCCGGCTATCTTTTGATAATTGAAACTTCCCCTCAATTACTTCATATAAGGGCCAGAAACCAGTTTGAACTGCTAATCGTCCTATCTTGATTGAATCTTTCGGTTCATATCCCCACCCTGGAGGACAGGGTGCTAGAATATGAATATATTTAGGTCCATATATTTCTTTCGCTCGTGAAAATTTCTCATATAAATCGAGTGGATAAGAAGAAATAGCTGTGGCAACATAGGGTACGCCGTGAGCTTCTAAGATTTTTGGCATATCTTTTTTATATCCTATTTTTCCATCTGGAGTTGTCGTGCTAAAGGCACCAGGAGGCGTACTTCCGCTTCGCTGAACCCCTGTATTCATATAAGCTTCATTATCATAGCAAGCAAAAATGAAATTAGTCCCTCTCTCGACAGCTCCACTCAGGCTTTGAATACCAATATCAACAGTTCCCCCATCACCAGCAAATGCCACTACGTTAATATCCTCATTTAATCCCTTATCCTCTAAAGACGCAACTATGCCTGAAGCTGATGCCCCAGTTGTTGCGAAAGGTGTATGAAGAACTGATACTTTGGTGGTACAGAATCCTTGCATTCCATGCAATACGGTCAAACAACTCGCTGGAACAGTAATTATTGTGTTTTTTCCTAAAGCTTTTAATGCAATACGATAGATAAGAGCCATGGAACATCCTGCACATGCTCTTGTTCCTGGATATATTAATTCTTCCTCCGGAAGATCTAAAACATTTACCATTAACTTTCACCTCTTATTTTAAAAAATCTAATTCATCTAATTTCAATCCTAAAAATTCTGTTTTTTGAGAGATTATCCCACTTTCCTTTTGTTTTAATGCGATTTTTACACCCTCAATTATATGATCGGTGGTTATATCTCTCCCTCCTAATCCTACAATGAACCCTTTAATAAATGGGGCCTCTGGTAAATTATAAAGGGCGGATTTAAGCTCATAACTCAATACTCCTTCATAACCATATCCAATATCTCTATCAAAAACAATTATAGCCTTTTTGGTTTTAAAATAGTCTCTTAATTCTTTTGCGGGATAAGGTCGAAACAATTTTAAGCTTACTAATCCAATTTTGGTTCCTGAATCTCTCAATCTCTCAACTGCTACCCTTGCTTGTGCAGCTACTGACCCCATAGCAAAAATAATTGTATCAGCATTATCAGCCTTAAAAGTTTTAAATATTCCATTACCATAGGATCTACCAAATTTTGTAGTATAATCATCATGAACCTCTTTAATAATATTTATTGAATTTTCAAGAGCCTTTTGTAATGCGTATCGATATTCAAAATATCCGGGTGCAGTTCCCTCATTACCCCGATCTCTTATATGCGGTGTGGTAACAGGATCAATTCCCTTTACGACGGATATATCCGAAAGATTAATATGATGCTTTAATGGTGGTAAAAATTCATCGATCTCTGCTTGATTTTCCAAAATAACTGGCATCATAGTATGGGAAAGAATATAACCATCGTAACCCACAATCACGGGTAAGAAATTACGAGGATCCTCAGCAATCTTGAAAGCTTGGATGTTAGTGTCATAAATTTCTTGATTATTTTCGCAAAATAATTGTATCCAACCCACATCTCTTACAGTTATAAAGTCTTGATGATCTGTCCATACACTCCAAGGCGCTCCTGTTGCTCTTGTAGCTAAATTAATGACAATGGGAAGCCTATTTCCAGATGCCCAAGGCAACATCTCATACATAAACATAAGACCATGAGAGGATGTTGCTGTTCCAACTCGCGAGCCTGTTGCAGAAGCTGCGCAGCATACTGCTAACGCAGAGTGTTCAGATTCTACTTTGACAAAACGAGCATTTAATTTTCCCTTAGCAATAAAGTCGGCTATTTTTTCCACCACTGGGCTTTGTGGTGTGATAGGATAGGCCGAGACCACCCCAACTTTAGCTTGTCTAAAAGCATGAGCTGCGGCATGATTTCCAGTTAGAATTTTAGTTCTTTGCTCAGTTTTTACATTTTTGGTTTTTGTGATTGTCATTCGATACTCACTTCCTCCATAGTAATTGCTTTTACAGGACATTCTTCCATACATATTCCACATCCTTTACAATAATCAAAATCTATTTTTGGAGGGATGGTCCTTGACACAACCGCTTCTGGGCAATATAACCAGCAATTAAAACAGCTAGGCTTTCCTGATTTCGCAGGAATGCACTTTTCAATATCAATTATTGGCTTTTTGGGGCTCCACGAACCTGTTTTTCCGGCTTCTCCTTTTACTGGTTTCTGTACTGAACCCAATATTTTTTGATAATCATTTTTAGTATCAGTCATAGCTTGTCACATACTTTTATGAATTACATTACCTATAAAAATTAATTAGTTTTGGAATAAAATTTTACCGATTAATAATAATAAGCAAGCAACAATATCACCTCCGCGAGACAAGTTTGGAAAAAGAAAGACATATATATAATCAATTTTCATATTCTTGTTAGATTTACCAGTTTAGGTATAAAGTTGTAATATTGTTTTAGGGTTATACATGGATTATAATAGGGATGAGATAAGAAAGCAATATAAAGATTTATTTGAATATTCATTAGATTTGATATATGCGATTGATTTTGACGGCAACTTTCTTGATGCTAATGATCTTACATTAATTACTTTTGGATATGAATATAAGGATTTCTTGAAGTGTTCTCTAGCTGATTTTTTAGAGGAAAAAGATTTAAAGCGAGCTTATCGTGTTTCTAAAGAATTAATGAAAACGGGAAAACAATCGAAAGTAGATGAATATAAGTTACGCACCAGTAACGGTGAGTACATTTATGTAGATTTTTATGCGATTCCCCTCAAGAAGGATGGAAAAATATACGGCTTATTAGGTATTGGTAAAAATATTACTGAGCGAAAAAAGGCAGAACAAAACTTATTGGAATCAGAAGAGAAATTCAAAACAATTTATAAAGAGGGTCCTATTCCTGTTTATATCTGGCGATTTATTGATGGGGAATTTATATTAATCGATTATAATAATGCAGCTGCTAATTTTACAGAAAATAGTGTCAGTAATCATTTAGGCTATAAAGCAACCGAAATTCATAAGGTTCGTAAGGATATTTTAAATGACTTATACCAATGTTTCTCTCAAAAAACTCATATTCATCGTCAAATGAAATATGAATTCAAATCCATTGATAAGAAGAAATTTTTATCTGTTAATTATAGTTATGTCTCTCCTGATATAGTATTAGTCCATACTGAAGATATTACCGAAAGACTTGAGGCAATTGAAAAGTTAAAGGATTCAGAAATCAAATATCGAAAAATGATTAATAATTTAGATGTTGGATTTTATCAAGTTACTTTAGATGGCATTATGCTTAATCATAATCCTGCTCATAATAAAATATTAGAATATGATATCAATGAAAGTTTAATAGGAAAAAAAGTTACGGATTTTTGGCAATATCCCAAACTTAGAGAGGCTTATGTAAAGGATATTATGCATAATGGTTTCGCAAAGAATTATATATGTCAATCTTTAACAAAAGATGGAAAAAAGGTTGTAGTACAACTTAATTCTCATTTAATAAGAGATAAAGAGGGAAATCCAATAGGAATAGAAGGAACTTTTATCGATATAACTGAAAAGTTTGAATTAGAAAAGAAACTTAAGGAATCAGAGAGGAAATTTAGAATTCTCTATGAGAATACTCCCTATTCTATTGCTTTAATTAATTCAAATGGTATAATAGTAGATTGCAACCCAACTCTTGAAAAAATGATTGGATACGATAAAACAGAATTAATTGAAAAAGACTTTACAAAATTGCCAATAATAACAGAGAAGTCTATGCCAATCATAATTGAAGCTTTTCAGAAATTCGTTAAAGGAGTTGAAGTTCATAGAATTGATCTCCAAATAAAACATAAAAATGGAACATTGTTATGGGCTAATTTACAAGCATCAATTATTAAAATCAAAAATAAAACGTTTATTCAAGCAATATTGACCGATATTAGAGCAAGAAAGGAAGCAGAATCTTTGATTGAAACAGAATTAGAGAAACTTAAAGAGTTAGATAATCTGCGTAAAAATTTAATTTCAAGAGTGTCTCATGAATTAAAAACACCATTAGTATCTATATGTGGAGGTTCTGAACTTTTATTGGATGTATACAAAAATCAATTTAAAAAAGAACCTCTTGAGATCTTAGAATTAATTGAAAAAGGAGGAAAGCGATTAAGATTTTTGGTAGATAATCTAATTGATATTTCAAGGGTGGAATACGGTAAATTGAAGCTAAAAAAAGAGAATAATAATTTGAGTGTAGTAATTAAAGATGTAATTAATGAATTAATGTATTTAATAAAAGATAGAAAGCTAAATATTCATGTTTCTCTTCCAGATAATTTAGTACTGAGTTTTGATAAAATTAGATTGGAACAAGTTATTATGAATTTGTTATCAAATGCGATAAAAAATACACCCCCAAGTGGTAATATCTCAATTGATCTGAAAACCGCGAATAATTCAGCAGAACTTTCTATAAAAGATACCGGAATTGGTTTAACCAAGAAAGAAATGGATTTATTATTTACAAGGTTTGGTAAACTCGAAAGATCAGGCGAAGGATTTGAATATATTGATATTCAAGGAACAGGATTAGGATTATATATCACAAAGGAAATTATTGATTTACACAATGGTGAGATTAGAGCAGAATCACCAGGTAGAAATAAAGGAAGTAATTTTATTGTGAAATTACCCCTAAACTAAACCAGAATTTTTCATTATTTTATATAATTTTTGCAAGATTATATCCTTGCTCGATAAGAGCATAATTTAACGATCCTATTTTTTCCCCTAGTTTGTCTAAGATCACTTTTTTTAAATTTTCCAATTTCAGATCAGGTACAGCTTTAGATAATAATCCTAATATAGGAGTATTTATGACAGGATTTCCATCAATAGTCAGATTTTTTTCAAGTGCTAGTTTACTAATATCGGCGGCTACAATTTTTATACTTTGATTCAGATGATACTTTTCGACTAACTCAGCGGGTTCCTTATCGGTGTTTATAATCAATTTACCGTAATTTTCCAAAGAGGAGGCAATTTCCTTATTTAATACGCTTTCATCAAATATAATTAAAACATTAGGATGATATATCTGAGATCTATCCCATATAGTACTTTTTCTCGAAAGTTTTGCATAAGCTTGGACAGGAGCACCTCTCCGCTCAGCTCCGAATGATGGATATGCTTGAACATCTGCAAAATTCCCACTTAAATATGCCGCTTCAGCAAGAATTTCACAGGCAGTGACAGCTCCCTGCCCACCTCTGCCATGAATGACTATTTTAATAAGCTCTGGAGATTCTTCTTTTTCATTCATATTTTTTATTCTACTATTGTGTTTTATTCCATAAAAATAATATAGTGTAGTTAGTAGTTTTCGTTATATTTAAAAAATTTTGGGTTAAATAAACCTCAGACCTTAAAGAAGAATTATAGATTAAAGAATGCCAAAGAATAAAATATCAATAAAAATTATAAATTTTATAGCATAATTTCATTAGAATAGCAAAAAAAGGTGTTAGATAAAGTGCTTCATCAAACTGGTTATTTTGAAGGGAGAGAGACAAGGAAGTTATTTTATCAGAGTTGGAAATCGGAATCAGAACAAATAAAGGCCTGTATCATAGCTATTCATGGGTGGGGCACTCATTCCGACCGAATAAGCGTTCCTGCCGAGTTTTTGACCGATAAAGGTTATAATATTTTTGCTTTTGATCTAAGGGGCCATTGGAGGAATGCAGGAAATTCTCCCGGTCATATTGATAGTATGGATCATATTCAAAAGGATATTGTTCTTTTTAGCGATCTGGTTAAAAAGGAGGCTGGAGAAAAGAAGATTTTTTTGATGGGGCACTCTTTTGGAGGTTTGGTAAGTTTAATATATGCTATCAACCATCCTAGTTTAGATGGAATTATGACTTCTTCCCCCTTGTTAAAATTAAAAATGGAATTATCATTAGCAAATAGACTTGGGAAAAAGTTAACGAAACCGTTTTCTAAATTATCGCCTACTAAGATGGTTAGAATGGAAATTGATCAAAATTTACTAACGAGCGATCTAAAGATTCTGCGAAAACATATCAGTGATGATAAGAAATTAGAGCAAATATCGTTAAGGACTGCTGCAGAATTAGAAAATTCTATGAAATGGGCAAGGAATAATGCTGATAAATTATTATGTCCTGTTTTCATTATGCAGGCGGGTAATGATAAGCTTGTTGAAAAAAGTGCTTCTAAAAAGTTTTATGACGCAATAAGGTATGAAGATAAGCAATATAAGGAGTATCCCGGATTTTTGCATGAGCTTTGGAATGAAAAGGGAAGAGCCCAAGTCTATCGGGATATGTATATATGGCTTGAAAAACACCTTAAATAACTTTAGTTCTCCACAAAGCAATCTTTATAAGATATTAAGTTCAAGTATAGAATATTATTCTATAAAATATTTCTTGATTGTAGATGAATGTAAAAGGTATAAAAACTTCAAAAATATTAATTATCTCGTTAATTGCATTGATCGTTAGCAATATTATCGTATTTTTCTTAATTACGCCGAGCCGAGGACAGTCTACTGACCAAAAGAACATTTTAGTTATAAGTAAAGGGAACGATACTTTATTTCTTCAAAGCCTTCAGATTGATGAAGAAAATTTCAATATATCTGTAGTTTCAGCAGAAGCTTCAAGTATTCCAATTGGATCATGGATAGATTCAATTATTATTTTCGATTCCATCCTAAATAATGATACACAAACCGATATTTCAAATTATATTAATGCCGGAGGCTCAGCAATTATAATCATGGGACAAGAATTACATAACAATGCAAGTTTCTTAGAGGAATTGACTCTATTAGATAATTCTGTATATAATGATAGCAAAAGTCTTAATTCAGAATCGATGCTGTTTGTTATAAACGATGCTACCCATCCTATTAGTAAAAATATCGATTGGAATTCCACTCCAGATATTAAGGTTGCGAATATGACCATTATACCAGATTCAAGTCTAAATGATACTGTTGAACAAATTATTGATGTGTATCCTGTTTCTAAGAATTTGGATATTGAAAATAATCGCCAACCTATTTTGTTAGAAAAGCAGTACGGTGCTGGAAATATAATATTATTTACAGGATGGTTAGAAGAAGGAGCAAATTTAGATTTCAAAGTGTGGCCTTATTTCAATTATCTTCTTTATACATTTATATTTGAGAGCATGCAGATATCCTTTCAAACATATCCTTTATGGCCCTATTCTCCAGTTCCTCACCTCACAGAACAGATAATTATCGGAATTATCATTATAGTTCTTACTATTTTAGCTATTATCTTATATGTTATTACTAAACGCAAATCAAGAACTCAAATGGATCAAGCAACTATAGAAGCTTTAGAACGTCAAGCAGAAGAAGAACAAAAAAAATTAGTAGAAGAAGCAAAAAAAATAGAACAAGTTATCGAGCAAAAAGTAGACCCTGAAGATGAATGGGAAGCTATAGGCGTACATCGCCAACTAGGAGGTTTCTTATTCACCCTCTTTCTAAGTTTGTTTCTTGTTCTTCCACAATTATTAGTTTCGAATTTTATTATGCCCCAAATTATTCAACCATATCCTCAGGCAGCAGGATGGTATAATTACGCTTATAATTTTTTTCAAATTGTATGGATATTATTTGATTTCGGTACTAGTTTCGCTTTAGCAAAATATTTCTCCGAACATCGAGTAAAGAACCCAAAAAAGGCAATACATTATATCCAGATATACGTCTGGTGGCAAATCTTTACTGGCATCATCCAAGTAACCATAATTGGCTTTATGGGTTCGATTATATTTCCCTATACTGCCCTTGCTCACATGAGTTGGATTTTTGTAGTGTATTCCTTCATTCAGTAT
>SDNW01000140.1 GCA_004524725.1 Promethearchaeota archaeon | reverse complement strand
GTATACATGAAGAAATTAGAAGAAGAACCAGATTCTTATGATTCTAAATTTACTACACTTACTAGAGGAATTAATTTAAATGTCCATGACTGGATACTTGAGAAGTTAGATAAATCATTTTCAATTTTAGAGGTTGGATGTGGGACGGGTAGTTTAGCAAGGAAGATGGCCTTAAAAGGAAATCGAGTGATAGCAATAGATAAAAACTTTAAGATGATAAACTACGCAATGCAAAATTATCCCGCTAACTTAAAAGGCGATAACCTTTTATACCAAATCGGTACTTTATCCAACATGACTGTGAAAGAGCAATCCCAAGATATTATTGTCTCAACATTTATGCTTTCTGAACTTAAACCATTTGAACAACAAATTTTTTTAAGAAACGCTTGGAGAGCATTAAAACCAGACGGGAGATTAATAATCGCAGCAGAATTTCCACCTTCTGGGTTCTGGAAGTTTCATTTCAATTTAAAAAGATGGTGGTTCAAAAAAAAATTACGGAAATTAAAATTAGAGGGAACTCATATTAACGACTACTTTTTACATTTCACAAATTCGATCGGGTTCAGAATTCTTTCAGAAAACGAATGGGTTCACGGTTCTATTCGAACTATTGACCTACAGAAAGTCAAACTGAATGATGATAACGAACCGGGGTTCTATAAACCAGAACCACGAAATTTTAAAGGAATAAAATCTCAATTCCGAATATTTAGATGTTTATTTACTGGACAGATAGATAGAGTCCCAATCGAACCTGGTATTTATAGGTCAAGAAATCCAGATAGAGAGTCTCCAATTATTGTGACTGCAAATTATGAATATACATATATAAAAGTAATGCGAGATTTAAGGAATGTTGACGCGTGGGTACTGTGCATTGATTCCAATGGTATAAATGTATGGTGTGCTGCCAGAGGTAATGATTTTGGGAATAAACAACTCTTAAATGCAATTGAAGCGACTGGAATTGAACAAATTGCTAACACAAAAACCCTTATATTACCTCAATTATCTGCGGGTGGAGTATCAATCCCACAACTGCCTAAAAAGTTCCCCTACAAGATAAAATTTGGACCTGTGTGGTCAAATAGATTAAAGGAGTTCCTTGAGAACTCTCCATCAAAAAAGCCCGATTCTATGAAACTTGCAAAATTTACCTTGAAACATAGGATTCGAGCTGGAATAACGCATATAACCTTTTTATTCCGCAAAATCTTTTTATTTCCTCTCTTAGGGCTCTCTATCCTCCTTTTAGCCTTAAATCAAGCAAATACTCTATTCTGGGTGGGAGAATTAACACTTTGGATAATTCTGGTTAATTTTTTAATTTCAATTTTCTTTCCACTATCGAGTTTTACGAGGAAATTCGTTTTAAAAGCTCTATTTTATGGATTAATGAATCTTTTTATCTTTAGTTTGTTAATTTGGATTATTCATTATTCCATAATCTATGTTTTATTACAAAGTGTAATTATATTTTGGTTGAGTTTCTTCTCAACAATGTCTTTTAGTGGATACTCTATGGCAACAAGTCCAAGAGAAATTCAGTTAGAATATCCACTTTTCAAAAGAATCAATATTATATTAATTGTTATTGTTATTATTTTCTTAGGATTAAATATTTTTAAATTCTTAAAATTTTACTAATCAAATTGAGTGAGAATACTATGACAGATATAAAGCAAGAAGCTTGTTGTAATACAAATTCATTAGATAGCGTTCTACGAGCTTTAGGCATAAAAATTATGATTAAGGAGCCAGAATGTACTGGTTGTGGCCTTTGTGCAGAAATTTGTCCTTTTGGATTACCACAAAAAAATGAAACTGGGAAATTTGCAATACATCATCCAGAATTATGCACTGAGTGCAGTGCTTGCCAACGAAACTGTCCTGTTAATGCAATTATTTTAAATGAACAAAAAGGATGTGGGTGCTTGTGGAATGCTCGAAGTGTTGCTAAAAATGATAAAAAAACTTGTAACTGTTCTTAAAATGATACAAATAAAGTTATGGTGTATAATTAATGGATCAAACAAATGAAAAATTAAAAGTTGATATTTATGTACCATTAGATGCATGTGCTTGTGAATGGGACAAGTTTATAAATAGAGTTTTTGAAACTCTCACTCCTTATCTAAATTTTATTGATTACAATACAAAAAATTTAAATTCTGAGGAAGCATATAATTTAAATTTGCATGGAAAATGTGTGGTGATTGAAGGAAAAAAAGTAATTTCAGCTTCATATTTATTAAAAAACGAAATAACGAATATATTAAAGGAAAAAGGTTTAATTTAATAAATTTGTCTAAATAAAGCATTGGAGGGAGTATTATTAAAGATATTCTATTTGAGATTAGTTTGCCAATTAAGGGACTCCAGCAAGGAAAAAAATACCATATCAAAATTAAAGATGATGCAACTTTCTTGGAATGTCTGGCTGTGGTAGATAAAATAGAAGCAATGAATACGCAAACAACAATCTTTCCTATAAATGAGGGGTATATTTATAACTATATGCAATTGCTTGTCAATTTTAATAAGAATA
This sequence comes from Promethearchaeota archaeon, assembly GCA_004524725.1. Taxonomy (GTDB): domain Archaea; phylum Asgardarchaeota; class Lokiarchaeia; order Sigyniarchaeales; family SOKP01; genus SOKP01. The sequence continues at coordinate 2,364 of SDNW01000140.1, read as the reverse complement.
GCATTTATGAAGATGTTGGAATCTATGCTTACGCTCCAAATGAAGATGGATTGATGCAAAAATTCAATCCTATTCGTGAAAATATTGAGTTTATTCTATACCCTAATAGTTATATTCAATTGCAACCAGATGTTGGATGTTGATGAGAAAAAGTGAAGAACAGGCTTGACATTGGCTCTTTTAAAACAGAAATCAAAAAAAGATTCGGAAAGGAAAATGAGTATTTTGCCCATTATCTACAAAAGAAAGAAAACTGAACGTAGAATGACCTCTTTCAATAAAAACTTGTGAAAGAGCGACTAAAGGAATGCCACCTTTCAGTTTAGTTTAACCTGAATTTCTTAATATTTATCTCAATTTTCGAGAAACTATATTCAATAATATGAAAGTTAAAAAATAGAATAAAGTTTCTTATTCATGGAATATGGATTTTTTTACTCACTTTTTAATGGGAATATTATTAAGTATATTCACTCTCAATTCATTTAATTTCAGCATCGTGTTGTATGGAGTAATAATGGCTGTATTAGCCGATTTTGATATAATTTTGGAACCTTTAAAACGAATTAAAGACACTCACTTGCTCTCACATAAGGGAATTTCCCATTCCTATTTCTTTGCATTAATAGTTTCTGGGTTTACTGGAATAGTTTTTTCACTTATCACCCAAGAATCCTTTTTTTTAGTATGGATAGTTGGTTTTCTTTTTTACAGCTTGCATTTAACCCTTGACTTTTTAACTGCTTCAAAAATTCCGCTTTTATACCCCCTTTATAAAAAAAGAATTAGATTCTTTATCGATAGAGCCATTAATATAGTTTTAGCTACGGTCTCAGGCTCGATAATTCTTTTTTATTTTGTTATTTTTTTCTTATGGCCTTCACTGTATTATTCCCCGATTATTTATCCTATTCTGGGTTTTTATGTACTTTATTTCACCTATAGAATTATAACCAAAGTTTATGTCCAATTAAGATTACCTAAAAATGCTCGTTATATTCCCGGTATCTTTCCCTTTACCTATTTGATTTATTATAATCATTCTTCTGGTGATGATTTGATTTTCAGATTAACTAAAAAGCTGCAATTTAGGAATAATAATACAATATTATATGAGAAAAAAATTAAAAAGGCTTCGCAAGAGGAAGATATATACATTCGCGCATTAGAAATCTCTAGAAGATATGTTTTTTTCCTTAAATGGGAATATCTAATTCCGCTATTTAAAGAAAATGCAAAAACGATTATACTTTTTTTACTTCTTTCCGAAAGCTATTTTTCGGGTTCTTTTTATTCAATTAAGATCCAATTTGATAAGTTATCCAATCAAATTATTGGTTTAGAAGACGGATTTTCAAAAAATAACTTAAATCATAAGTAATCTGGTAAATAGTAAATTAATTGCTAATTGTTAAATTTAAGAGGTTTTAATGCAAAATTATAATATTAAAAAAAAAGAATAATTAGATTGGTAATTTTTTATGTATTAAATACCCATGTTGGATAGTCTACTACTGGGGTTTGATAGCTCCCCGTGGCAATATCATTTGGATAGGGATTTCCAAAAGCAGGCGCTACGATTTTAGTACCTCCTGCTTGCCATTGAACGAATAAAGTATATCCATATGGATATCCTTCTAGTATATCATGACTTGACGTCCAAGCGGCTAAACCACTTGCGCCTGGTAAAGGATTAGCAGCATTTACAGTTTCAAGAGTAGCTACAATAGTATCGGCGTTGAATGATTGAGACTGATTAATTGCCCAAGCATATTGTCTTATCGCATCATAACTACCTACTGCCGTATAAAGGGGATCCTGATCATATTCGGCTACAAATGCATCCCAGAATGGAATGGAAACCTCAGTTTTATTTGTTCGATATAAGGATTGTAAGACGGTTTCAAATTTGCAAGCTCCCAGTGAATCCTCCCAAAATGTGTCAAGTTGAGATTGAACATCAATACCAATAACGACAAATCCATATCCGGGTAGACCTGATTGATATGACTTCATCATTAAAATTCCGCCTTGTGCGGAAATAACCGGGATCAATATTTGGGTACTATTTGCTTGGATTTGATCCATATATCCATCCATATCAGTTTGGGTGGCTGTAATTGGATAAGGTCTATCAGCGACTATTGTACCTCCTAAGAGAGGGAGATAATATTTTAGTGCGGCTACTAATGGTTCTGTCCATTCCAGATCTTCATATAATATACCAAATTTATTAACTCCTAATACCGATGCATAAGTAGCAAGAAACTCAATAATCTCTCCTCCTAGCGCCGATGAATTGATTGGCATATTTCTGAAGAAATATTTATATCTCTCATAATTTGTATTTGGATATAATGCTGG
>SDNW01000139.1 GCA_004524725.1 Promethearchaeota archaeon | reverse complement strand
CTTAAAGGAGTAATTTTATAGCCCAGTTCTTTAATAGCTTTTTCTGATGAATATGACCAATTATAGTTAATCATTTTAATAGTCGGTCGATTTATATAAGGCATTTTTTTCGTGAATTTTGTTTTTAGTTCACATAACCAACCATATAATAGAGCCAAGCTCATTGGAAAATGTCGTACTTTCTTATCACTTCCTGATGTATCAGCAATTGAATTAAGCCAATCATTAAAGAGCATATTCTCCCCTCCAAGGATGAATTCTTCTCCCCTTAAATCATTTTTCTCTATTATACTTGTCAAACCATTGGCAATATCATAAACATAAACAAAGGAACCAACATTATCTCCTTTACCAGGACATCCCATAAAAGATTCGCTAGTTATATCTAGTATAGTTTGCCCAAATATATTAAAATCTCTGGGACCATAAGCTATTCCAGGATAAAAAATTACAGCATTAAGTCCTTTATCAATATAATCCTTTATCAATTTTTTTGCTTCTAATTTTGTCTTAGCATAATCAAGGAATAATCCATCCCTACTTTCAAAAGTCTCATCTACTGGTTCTTCAGGAGTAGCACCTAACGCAATAAAAGAACTAACATATATTAATCTAATATCATTTTTCATTGCTACTTTGGCGACATTCTCTGTACCCTTTATGTTTATCTCTTCAAATACTGATTCATCTTGTGCCCACATGCGTGTATATGCGGCTAGATGATATATAATATCAACATTATCTACTGCTTTATGTAAACTTTCTATATCCCGAACATCGCCGTAAATATACTCTAAATTATTAAAATTCTGAAAAGGGGAAATATCACTCGATTCTCGTACTAAAAGTTTAATAGAATGACCTAGTTGATAGAGTTTTTCAACTAATGGAACACCAATAAAACCCGTTCCGCCAGTAATTAAAATATTTACCATAGTATAAAGATTAAGTATTCAATAAATTATTGAAGAAATTTAGTTTTTAAATAAAAAGATATTCATACTCTTACAAGGTGTAAGAGTTTGTGACACTTAAGAGTTTGAATCGTTGGAAAAAGATATATTAAGACAAATAAGTAAATAAAAATTTAATAATAATTAGAAATCAAGACCCGAGCATAAAGTACCTAATTTATAAGAATAAGTAATTACTAATTAAAATGGCGGATTATCATAAATTTATTTCAAAGTTAAGTTTGCCCTATCTTGGAACACCACCAGAGGCGATACCACCAATTTTTGATACATTAACTAAAAGATTTAATCTTAGATGTGATTCTTCACAGAGTCTAATCGATTTGGGGTCAGGAAATGGACGGATTATAATATATTCCGCAATACATTATGGTATTAAATCAGTCGGAATAGAAATTGACGAAGTTTTGATTGAAGAAGCATATGAAAAAATCCAATCGCTAAAAATGAGAAAACAAGTTAGTGGAAATCTTACAAAACTCATAAATATTCAAAATGAAGATTTATTTATGCAAAATCTACAAGAATTCGACTTTATTTATATCTATTCCTTACCATCCATGCAAAGATCGTTAAATCATGTATTTATAACAGCGAAAAGTCAAGCTGTTATCATTTCTTTCAATTATGAGTTAAATGGGTTTGAATCCTATTTAAACTATGAATATTGCTTAGATATAAAATATGGGAAGAAAATTTGGAAAGTATTTTTCTATAGAAAGAGATAATGTTTTAAAGTAAATCTAAAATATTTTGATGTTATATTATTCTAATATATATAAAACAGCGTGAAATCAGTGTTTCACGATCTTATTATTTCCTATCGTGTAGCATTTCCCACATAGGCAGTTGCAGTGATGGAACCATAATTTTCTTTAATACTTTAAAACCTAATCTTTCATAAAGCCTAACGTTTCTTTCAGTTTCGGTTTCCAAGTAAATAGGGGGCTCTAGAGGGAGATGAGATAACATATCATTAATTAAACGTGATCCAATTCCTTTTCCTTGATGTTCGGGTGCTACTCCTATTACATAGAGATAAAGATAGCTTCCTTTCATGTTAGTTTCGCGATCTTTAGTGATAATTTCAAAAACTTCCTGAATTAGTTTTCCTATTTTACTTCCCAGTTTCATGGCACTCCACAGGGCGCCACTCATTAACAAGCGAAAGAAACTTGACTTAACATAATCAGAAGGTAGCCATGCAGCAATTCCTTCTAAATTAGGAGATGAAGCGTAGACTACCCCATATTTTAGACTATACTTGAGAGGCACTCCAAAAACTAATGAGAATTTATCAGGATCATCTTTAAGAATCGCTTTCCATATTGGATCTTCCTGAAATGCCAAACCTAATACCTTAGATGCTCTAGAATAACCTTTAGAAGTTAATCGATAAAGATCGGGGATTGTTGGGATAATTGAGTTGTTCATTTTCATAATATCATCAAATTTTTAAATAATTTTTTTTTTACTTTTTAGAGAATTTGAAGCAATAAAGTGACATTATTAATTTACTATTAGTTAGAATTGTCTATCAATTTTGCTTTATACCATAAAATGTGGCTGGTTAAAAGAAAGTTTAATGTAAAAATGCAAATACTGGGTTTCATACTCACCATTGTATCATTAATTCTTTTATTGAATACAGAGTTAATATATATGGGAATTCATTTTTACCTTCCTTTTCCATGGTAAGTTATTTTCAGCAGAGGCATTGGTATAGATCGTTTTATCCATAAGTTTTAAATATTGAATTTATTCTAGTTAATTAGTAAAAGGATTATTTACTAATTTTAAAATAAGGGTGGAATAAATAATATTTAAAAGAAAATTATCTATAGCAAAAAATATTATTTATTTAATTTTACTAGGATTTCATTCCATTTTATTTGCATGTTTCTTATTTACTACGTTTTTTAATTTATTTCTTACATTAATTAGTTCAGTTACTTTTTTAAGCTTAGTTATTTTGGCGTTTTATTCATTTATAACAAATAGGTCATATTATTATTACTTTTATATAGGAATTATCATCAGCAGTGTTCCCATCATTCCGGTTATTTATCTGATTGCCTTCTTGATTATTCCCGAACTAATAATTCTTGTTATTCTTTTATTGAATGGACTTGAACAAGGTCCAAACTATTATAAAATGAGAGTAGATAAAAAAGCCTATATTTTGCAACATGATCCTGCACTAACTTACTATAGGTCTCCTTTCCAACTTGGAAAGGAGCGTAGCCCTGTTGCAATACCATTGGCATTCAGAATGGATAAAGTATGGAATCCTGACAGCTCTATTCCATTAAAGAGCGAGGATAAGAATATTAAAAAAAAAATGTTTAATTTAAAAATCCAATTAATGGTTTTCTTACTTACAATAGTTTGTCTTATCTTTTCAATAATTTCTGCAGTCATTTATTTTTAATAATTAAAAATCTTCTCATCTTGAATAATAAGAAGTCCGCTCTTGAATTAAGGCTTGTCATATTTAATGGATCTGTTTTATTCGCTCTCGAGTATATTGCGACTTTAGATAATCAGTTATAGCCTAAAGCCTTTGTTCAAATGGTAGTGTCTCATCTAAAATCATTTTTCGCATGAGAGCTTGGTATTTGCCTTCTACTTTTTCTATAAATGTATTATGCTCCGTTTGAATAAGTCTTATTTTCGGTTGTTTCTGTATATAATCAATCAATTTTAACCATTTTTCCGCAGATTTGGGATTTAATCCGATATCTTTTAACCGACTTTTTGGAAAGGGTTTATTTTGAGAATTGATTAATTCAAAGATATCCTCTACCCGTTCTTGAATTGTTCTCCGTTTTGGTTTTCCATCGATCATTATCTATAATATATTATTGTATCTTTGATATTTAAAGATTGGTATATTATTGGATCTTAAAATCCAATAAACAAATCTTTATTTATTGATACCTTATTAATTATAATATAAAAAACTTCTTAACTCAATTAGTTGAATAAGAATGGTAAAAATACAAGATATAGAAATTAACATAGAATCGCAAAAACAAGCTCAATTATATTACATAAAATTTATTTTAGAAAAAAATGGCAACCCAGAAGCCGAATCTTTAGGCGAGAAATTTATGCAACAATATGAAAAGTTGCTTAAAGAGTATAAAGATGTGGATATTTACGATCTTCATAGATATTATCGTCTAATAACTGAGTTTAAACCTGCTCTATTAACTATTTTGAAACCTGGTAATGAATTTGATATGATTTGCGATTTAGCTGTAAAGAATTTCAATGGTCCTTTAGATAGGATTAGAAAGCAAATTAAGGAAAATAGATTTACTCCAGCAATGAAGGGCCCTATTATGCCAGGGAGTAGTAAAGCGATGGATTTAAAATATCTTTGTACAGTTTGTAACCAGACTTTTGAAATTCCTACTGAAATAAAAGAAAAATTATTGAATAGTGATGAGAAACAATCATTACCTATACACTGTGAAAAAGAAATGGTGGTTAAGATTATAAAGATTCAAGAAGAGTCTAAAAATACTAAAAAAAAAGAAATTGAACTCAAGATCTTATCTGCTGAATTATTGATGGGACATATTGATTCTAAAGAAGCAAATGTTGAATATTTAAATTTATTAAGTGTAGGGATTGATGTTGGTTCCTCCACGTCTCATCTTGTATTCTCTCGCCTTACATTAAAGCGGGAAATATGTTTCTTTAACATGTCTAACCGATATATTCTTACTAATCGAGAAATACTCTATGAAGGGAATATTATTTTCACTCCTCTACTTGATCGCAATACAATTGATATCGATGCTGTTGTAAATTTTTGCAGAGAAGAGTATAAGAAAGCAAGGATTACTCCTGAAATGGTTGACACAGGTGCGGTGATTGTTACTGGCGAAACTGCTAAAAAGCAAAATGCGGCTGAGATCGTAAGACGATTATCTTCTGAATCAGGGAAATTTGT
>SDNW01000138.1 GCA_004524725.1 Promethearchaeota archaeon | reverse complement strand
TATCGAAAAGTTCCTTTAAATTCTTCTTATATTTTTCTTCATCCCTTCTCCATTGGTGGGCTTGATCTTTGCCTACTACATCTGTATAGAATTCAAACTCTTGTTCTGAACTCAAATTTGTTACTTGGTTAAGAAATTCCGGATATTCTTTTCTAATACGTTTGCGCTCTGGATTAAATAACTCTAAAATTCTATTCCAGTCCATTTTAATTTTATCAAGAGCATATACTAGTACTCTTTTTCCTTGTATCTTTAATATTTTAATTAATATCTCAAGTGAAGTATTGAAATCTTCAAGATTAGGAAAGGAAAGAGGAAAAACTTTCAGATCTCTATTCTTAATAGTAGAATAGACTTTAGTGAATGTATGATCTCCTTGATATATGATATTGGCCAAAATAACTGGTTTATTAATTTCAACGAATTCAATTCCTGCCTGAACGATTCCAGGATCTCCGTAGTGTCCAATAGTAAAAAGAATAGCTGCATCCGATGATTTGATATTTTCTTTAATTTCATTTACTAAGTTAACATCATAAGTAGTGATCATTTGCAGGTTTGAAAAGTGAATCTCAGGAAAATTATTTTGTAAATTTTCTTTAATTGATGTTATTAAGGATTCATTATTATAACCCAAGTATGGCCATCCCGCCTCCCATTGAGGTTTTCCTATAAAAACTACTGCGATTTTTATTTGTTTTTCAGTCATTTGAGAACATCTAACTTATTTGTTAAATTCTTCTATAGCATCAAACATCGCGACAATATTTTCTGGAGGTACGTCGGGTAAGATGTTATGAACTGTGTTCCAAACATAACCTCCTCCTGGAGAGAAAATTTCAAGTAATTCTAACACATGCTTTTTAACTTCGTTAGGAGTTTTACGATTAATCACATTTCGAGTGTCGGCACCTCCTCCCCAAAATGTGATGTCGTCACCAAAGTTGTCTTTTAAAAACCTTGGGTCCATATCACGAGCGTTTATTTGAACAGGGTTAAGAATGTCTATTCCCGTTTCGATTAAGTCAGGAAGGATTGCGGCAATTGAACCACAGCAATGAAACATTATCTTCATCGAACTATGTTTTTTTATGTAATCGCAGACTTCAGTATGTCTCTGTTTGAACATATCCCTATAAATTCGGGGAGCGAAAAATGGCCCATTATTCTCTCCAAGATCGTCTCCAATTCTTATAATATCAATTACATCGCCTACATAGCCACAAATTACTTTTAGAGAATTTAATGAAAATTCTTGGATAAAATCCATTAATTTTTCGACTTTGGAAGGATGCCTTCGGATATCAATGAGTAATTTATCCATGCGTCTAAAGGAATTACCAAATTCAAAGCTTGTACTTCCATAATTTAGAACAGTCGCTTTTTGAGATGTCTCTCTTAAATTAATAGCATTTTGTCTTAATCGCTTCCAAAAATATTTTTCACCGATATTACTAAACGGAGGAGGAGCAAGAGATGCCCAACTACTTTTGTTAACGATAGATTGAAACTCTTTATAGTCTTTTGGATACTCCTCCAAGCAAGCATAATAAGTTTGATCAAAAACTAAAGCATCCTTTGTCATCCGAGAGATTACTGTCCCATCTCGGTCGATTACATCGTAGGAGTCATCAGAATTATGTCGTGGTTTAAACCATTTTGGCCATTGCATATCAATGCCATTTACATGGATATCATACCAGTCCTCGTCTTTAACGTTAAAAGTTCGCCCAACATCTAAAGCATCAGTTTTGAAACGTTCTAAAATTTCATCTTCAGGTTGAGCTAATTGCTGAGAAACATCGTAAACCCTTGTGTGCCCTGTGGTGATCCCTAAATATTGTTTTAAATTATGATAGGCAATAGCCGAAATGCTAGTACAGGGAGTCGAGCCTAAATCCACAGGAACTCTGTCCGGTTCTTTGTGATTAATGCTAGTTAAGACTCTTTGCCTTGAATTCATAATAGTAATCCTTCTTCTTAAATAGAATTTTAAATATTGATTAAGTATATTTCAATTTTTATATTTATAAAACCAATCATACTCTGTTTCTAAACATTATAAATTGCAATCCAAAAGATTAAAACTAATTATTTAGATATTCTATCTAAAGCAAGGAATGAGCCAAATTTACATTACTGTGAAATAAAATGTTAACTGCAACCATAGAACAAGGTGGTAAAAAAAGAATTGAGCACATTTTTGTCATAGATGCTCATTCGCACCTAGGCGAGGACGTGGATGGAGCAACTATGATGAATCCTCTTGCACCTGGCACCGGAACTTTTGACTTCTGGGGCAACGTTCAAGGACGAATTGTAGCGGAATGGGAAAAAAATGGAGAGCAATCCTTCTATACGAATATTGATGGAACATCCGCAAAATTGAGTTGGTCATTTACTCCATATCCATTTACAAATAAATTATATAAAGCATTAGAAGAGTTAGGTAAGCGATACTCAGATCTGAAAGATAAAGCTAAATTTTATTCGTTTATTGATCAAGGGACAGTGTTTCCCTTTCAAGATGTTTTCCGAGACAAGTATCCTGAGGCGCTTTATAGGGCGAGTAATATGAATGTGTCAAGATTTACCACTCGGTTTCCGTTTTCAATGAAACTAGTGGGATATGCTCGGGTAGATCCTATGGAAGGACAGAAAGCGGTTAATGAAGTGCGGTATGCCCGTGAGGTGTTGGGATTAAGAGGGTTGAAGCTGCATCCCCGTTCCGAGCGATGGATCGATAATATCAATTCTACTAAAACCGTAAATGTTCTTATTGAAGCAGCAAAACATTCTATGCCCGTAATTTTTGATACCAGAGGAAGAGGTTCAATTTTAGATATCGGTGAATTAGTTAAATCAGCTAGAAGCGCGATCGAGCAACTCGATCCTACCCTTTTACCACATTTCAAAGTGATTATCGCCCATTTTGCCCAGGGAAATATTGGCGATTATGAGGTTTATAATGCTATCGTACAACCAAATACTTACGGAGATTTATCGATGCTTCATGGTGAGGGTGCCGGAAATTTTCTAGAGGATTTTCGGAAATGGTTTCACGCAAACAATAAATTTGCAGTGGATAAAAGAGAATGGTCAGAGTATATTCTATATGCATCTGATTATCCTTACTTTGGAGATATACATGCCGAAAAATTACTGATTTACATCATAAATAAACGCTTTTTCGATACAGGAGGGACCATTCGAGATGTTAAAAACATACTTGGATTGAACCAGATACGACTTTTACCGGAATATAATTTACCAATTATAAATGAACAAGCAAACACTTTCCATGGAACTATTATTTCTCATCCGTCAAATGCTCATACCTCTAAAGAGCTTGCCATCTTAGGGTTAGCAAAACTGATAGTTAATAATCGTATTGATATTAAGAGTTTCTGCTTACAGTTTAAGGAATCTTGGGATCACTTCAATGATGATGTGGTTATTAATAGTATCAATTTGAACAAAAAAGAAGAAATTCCAATATTACTCACCGATTTAGTGAAAGATAAGATCTCGCTATTTGCTCCCTTGAATGACACCATCCAATGGAATAAGTTTGGGTATAAATATTTTAGCCCTCAAGATCGTGCTTTTTTTGCATCAGTATTCAAACAGTGCTATTTAGCCAATGATGAAATCCAAGTCAATAACATATTATCGCAAATTTTTGCATAGTAGCTTGCTTGCTACTAATTTGTTTTTACTACATATTAATTGTTACATAAAGATAAAATAGATAAAGAAAAACATATTAATATAATCCGCAGCTAAATCTTTAAATTAAATTAAAGTAAATGTGGAACTCCGTTGAAAGGCATTATTATTTTAGAATTTGATGAGAATGACAACTCAACTATTAGCACGCAATTTCCAGTAAATGTTTGCGAGTTCTTAAAAGTGACTCCCAAAGTCCTTCAACCTCTATCAGAGCAACATCTAGCTAAAAAAATGGAACCAAATTACTTAGAAATGAAGGTTACTGATGACATTACAGTCTCAAGTTTTTACACGGGATTTTCATTTCGACACTACGTAGGAAAGCCAAATTATGCTATAATCGTATTTTTATCTGAAGATGATTTTCTGATCGATGATTTTGAAGGAATGATGCGACGTATTGCCTACGAGTTATTACCTAAGAAAGAAGCACTTAACTTTGATGATATTTTTGGACGATATTATGATATGTTAAAAAATGAAGAACTTACACCATATTGGGAAGAAACCATAGAAGGAGAAGTTAGTAAAGTTGTAAAAGAAGAAGAGGAGAGGAGAAAAGAGGAAATTAAAGAAGATGATATGGAGAAAAAGGAGAAAGTTGAATCCAGCAAAGCACAAGAGGAAATTTCTCCTGATGTAGAAGAAAAAATAAAAGAATTTCAAGAAAAGATTGGAGAATTGGAATCCCTGATAGAAGAAAAAGGTAGTAAGATTCGAGAGTTAACTAACAAATATACTGAAGCTAAATCAGAAAATACTTCTTTAATGACGGAAAGGGATTCGCTTAAGAAAGAACTTGGTGAACAATACATAAAGTTAGAGAATTGGAGCCAGCAAATGGCCGATCTGAACGAAAATAACGCTAAATTAATGGCTGAAAATAAGAATTTATCATCGCAAATTGAAAGGAAACATGACACAATTGAAGAAAAAGAGAAAGAAGTTCAACAATTGGAAAAGAAATTGCATGGTTTCGATGATGTTGGAAAAGACTATGAAAAAATCATCCAAGAGAAAGAAGATTTGAGAGTTGCAAATCGACGTCTAAACTCTGAAGTCATAACTTTAGAAAAAACATTAGATAAGCTAAAATCTGAGCTAGAAAAAGTCAAAAATCAGAATTCTATCCATATAGATAGTATTACTTCATTAAAATATGAAATCAGAGAACTTAAAGATAAACTAACGTCAACTAAAAATGGAGACAGCGATCTAAAGGATCAACTCCTAGATTTGAAAAAGGAAAT
>SDNW01000137.1 GCA_004524725.1 Promethearchaeota archaeon | reverse complement strand
TCACCTGCGGCACCTATCATCATGCCATTTCGCACAAGGGGTTGTCCTTGAACTTGTATTGTATGATCTAAGAGTTGACCATTTTTGAAAAAAAGCAATGTAGGAATCGCAGTTATTCCAAAGCGTTGTCCAAGTGGACGATTTTGGTCTAAATCCACTTTTAAAATATGTATCAATCCCTCATCATGCAACTTTTCTAAAATAGGACTGACAAATTTGCAGGGACCGCACCAAACAGTATAAATGTCAATGATCACTTTGCCTTGTTTCATTTCATCAGAAATGTCTAAGCCATATTCTTTCAATTCTTCGATATTCAAATCAATGTCTCCTTAAAGGGTAAATGATATTTGATATAGGTTTTATTTGAAAAATCTAATTTTTCTATATTTTTTAATATAATTCATTCTTTTTATTCTTTTTATTTATAAAAAATCATACTTTTATCGTTTAAAGTCATGAATTTCAACTCTTAACTTTTAAAAAAGTATAAGAGTATCCAGAGATATTACCTATAATCTTTTTTAATGAAATTGAAGTTCTTATATTTTCTTGATTTAAATTGAAAAGAATTAATTTTAAAATAAAATGCTAGTTATAGATACATAAGTTTAGAAAAACATTATCGATTAAAATGGCTACTATTGATTTTGATTTTAGGAACCAGATTATTCAATCTGATATTGGAAGTACGTTAGCCTATTGTTACCAGTGTGCTACTTGCAGTGGAGCCTGTCCGGTTGCACAAGTCACCAATGGGCGTTATAATCCCAGACGTCTAATCTTGGATGCGCTACTTGGACTGAAAGAGAAGATATTTGGAAAAGAAAATGCATTTAGTATTTGGGGATGCACCGTTTGCGATACGTGTGATGAAGTTTGTCCCCAAAAAGTTGAATTAACTGAAATATTTACGATCCTTAAAAATATGAGTATTGAAAGAGGAGAAGGCCCAGAATATTATACAATCCAAGCATCAACCATTTTGGAAAACGGAAAAGCTATTCCTATGCAACCCGCAATAGAAAGACGTAGAGAGCAGTTAAATTTACCTCCCGTTCTTCCACCAAATGTAGAGGAAGTGCAAAAACTCTTAAAAGCTACAAAATTAGCAGATAAGATCAAAAAGGAAGAATAATTCTTATTCTTATACTTATTATCGATATCCTTTTAAACAATCTAATTCAATTTTTATTTATTCAAATCGAGATGGTTAGAAAATGAGAAAGCCAATAATAGGCGCTAATTGGAAAATGCATAAAGGGACTCCTTCTGAAGCAGAGGAGATGCTCGTAGAATTCATTCCTATGGTTAAAGATATAAAAAATGTTGATATCGTGATTGCCCCTCCTTATACTGCTATCCTTAAAACCTTAGATACGGTCAAAAATACAACAATAAAAGTCGGAGCACAAAATATGTATTATGAGGAAAAGGGAGCATTCACTGGTGAGATTTCTCCGTCATTTTTAAAGAAAATAGGTTGTCAATATGTAATTTTAGGTCACAGCGAACGACGGAACATTTTTAATGAGACTGATGAGTTAATAAACAAGAAACTAAAAAAAGCATTGGACAACAATTTAATTCCAATAGTTTGCATTGGTGAACATTTAGAAGAAAGAGAAAAGGGAAATACGAAAAATGTCATTAAAAATCAATTTAACTTGACTTTTGATGGGATACGTAAAGAACAATTGAAAAAAATTATTATTGCATATGAGCCAATCTGGGCGATAGGAACAGGAAGAACCGCTACACCCGAGCAAGCAGAAGAGATTCATGTGTTTATCAGAAAAATTGTAGAAGATGAGTATGATAAAGATACCGCAGAACAAGTAAGAATCCAATATGGTGGTTCAATTAAGCCATCAAACGCAAAGGAATTATTTAACAAAGTCAATATTGACGGTGGGTTGGTTGGCGGAGCCTCTTTACAAGCTGAATCCCTATATCAGATAATTAAAGCTGCTGAAAAGTAAGTAGTATATTTTGTTAAATTAATTTTTACCCTAAAATTTGATTAAATTTAGAAGCTACTTTAGCTGGAAATTCACTTAAGTAAGATTGTGGCTCAGCAAAAAGTAGATAGAAATAAGATTGAAATAGTCCATTCACTGTAGGCCCAACGCCTGATTTAATGATATAGACCCAAATCTCTTCATTAGCAGTAAAAGATTGCCTATAGATCCATTCTAAGGGTGGGATTTCAGGAAAAACTCCAACATTTCTTAATATCTCATCTATGATTTGGAAAGAATAATTATCTCCATAAACAAATACAGGAGATAAATCAAAAGAGGTAATAGCGATCCCTCGCAAACCATATTTTTTCATGTCATTCATAAAAGCATCACATTGCTTTAATAATTTCGATTCGTGGTCTTTGATCCGATCTCTTGCGACTTTATCGGTGAGAATGTCGATTATAGTGTCCTCTTCGTTCTGCAATAGTTCCAGTGCGGAATCAAGGGGGATTTTTGTAGAAACGATCGAATCATAGATTAATTTGATTTTTGCTTTCGCAGATTTGTGTAAGATATATGGTTCAGTTTGTGTGGTGATTAATACGTCTCCCTTATATTTTGATGTCTTTTTTTCTTGAGAAACTCTATTTTGGGAATTAAACTCAATAATCTCGATTTTTTTATCGATGTTGCGTGCAAATTCAAAAAGGGCTGATACCAAACCAGCATTAAGCTCGAAAAGACTAGTACTATCTAAATCCATCTGAATTTCCTTACTATTCTTTGAAAAATCGAAAAATCTTAAAAATAAATTTACATCTTTAGGAATTGCTTTCAATTCTAAATTATAATAAGGAAATCCAGTGTTTGTTATAACGGATAAAACGTAATATGTCATTTATTTAAGGGTCGGCTTATGGTATTTTTTATTATTCTATACTTATAGATTTGGGTATAGATATTTAAATTAATGGAGAAATGAAAAGAAGCTTAAAATAAATGTAAAGACGTAGAATTTAAAGAATTAATTTATAATAATTGCGGGTCTTCCAGGCAAAGCTTGGGATGCTTTTTTATCCTTAGCTTGGTGTTCTTTGATAATATTGATATTGCATTCATATTTTTTTTCCAAAATAGATTGAATCTCGGTGAAAAATGAATATTCCTCTTGAGCATTTATCGGCGGAATGATATATTTCCCAAGATTTTTCAAAACTTTTATTACCGTCTGAGAAACAAACTTTCCGTGAGCTCGATTCTCTTCTTTACTCATTAATTCCCTAATTATTTCTTTCTGATCCTTGGTTTTATCTGCAAATTCTAGTAGTTGTGTGAGCAATTTATATTTCCATTGTTCGGCAATTATTAGATTAATTTCTTCAGGATGATCTAATTTAATGATAACAAGTATTTGATTAATCGAATCAATGATAGATTCGAGAAGATTCGATCTATATTTATTTTCAATGGTTAGATAAGAATCATCATAACTTGGCCACATTGAGATGCTAAGGAAGGTATTTTTATTGAGCGCTTCCCAGATTTCTTCGGTTATATGTGGAATAAACGGATGAAGTAGTATTGTAAGCTTTTCTCGACATTCATCATATACTTTTTGGGATATGCCCTCACTTTTATATTTTGAAAGTTCAGAGGAGAATTGAATCAACTGATTAATCGCGTCTCGAATATCTATAGTTTCTAAGCTTTCAGACACATGCTTAATTGTCTTATGCAAATAATATAAAATTAAAGTATCTCGAATTGACTCTTTCTTATTAATGTTTTGAGGTTCGTCCATCAGCATTAAGAATGTATTTCTCACATACTTGAACGCAAAATCGACTCCTTCATTAGACCATTCCAATCCTGACTTCGGACTGGCTCCGAATAAGATAAAAAATCTTGCTGCATCGGCTCCATACTTATCCATTATTCCAATGGGATCAACTGTATTCCCCAAACTTTTACTCATTTTAACACTCTTAGGGATATATTCAGTTCCACAGCGCTTGCATACTTTATCGTCCATTTCGTTTTTCATTGCAAATGTTTCGCATTCTGGACAATAGGGGTGATTTTTATTAATCATTCCTTGCGTTAATAATCTTTGAAAGGGTTCGTTAACGAAATGGAGCTCCAAATCGCGTGCTACTTTTGTGAAAAATCGTGCATAGAGTAAATGTAATATAGCATGTTCAATCCCTCCTATATACTGGTCCACATTCATCCAGTAATCTGCGATATCTTTCTTAAATGGTAAATTTTTCTCGTGTGGGTCACAAAACCTGAGAAAATACCAAGAACTGTCTACAAATGTATCCATAGTATCCGTTTCACGTTCCGCTGGTTTTCCACATTTAGGACATTTTGTTTTCAAGAATGTTTTACTAGTTTGAATGGGATTTCCCTTGCCAGTAAATTTGACATCTTCGGGAAGCTTAACCGGTAAATCTTCATAAGGTACTGGAATAATTCCGCACTCTTTGCAATAAATAATAGGAATGGGACACCCCCAATACCTCTGCCTTGAAATTAACCAATCACGTAATTTATAATTAATTGTGAATGAACCTTGATCGATTTCATAAAGTTTTTTTGTTATTGCCTTAACTGCTGAGCAGTTCTCCATGCCATTGAATTCTCCAGAGTTAACAAGCGTCCCATCACCTTCATAGGCTCTCGTCATCTTTTCTGGATTTAATTCATAGTCAAATGGCTGGATGACGACCTTGATGGGAATATTATATTTTTTAGCAAATTCAAAATCTCTCTGATCATGTCCTGGAACCGCCATCACCGCACCCGCTCCATATTCGTATATGACAAAATTGCCTACATAGATGGGGACCTTCTCATTGGTCATAGGATTAATGGCATATTTCCCGATGAATATTCCTTTTTTTTCAATCTCAATGTCAGTTCGAGCGAATTTATCTTGTTTCATAACCTCATTATAAAAATTGTTGAATTCAGTTTCAATTTTGGTTCCTTTCACCCAATTGGTTATCCATGGATGTTCTGGC
>SDNW01000136.1 GCA_004524725.1 Promethearchaeota archaeon | reverse complement strand
GAGGATCTTGGAACAATAAGTGAATTAAAATTGTCTAATAACGATTTGAAACTCTCTTTCCTAAAAGATTCTAGTATTCCTAATCTGATTTATCTTGCAACATATGATGATTCCTCTAAAGCTGTCAATGTTTTAAGAACGCTAAGAAAAATTGCACAAACTTTTATACGAAAATATGATATCAATAAAATACTCAATTGGAATGGAAGACGAGACTATTTTGACTCTTTTGGGGAAAACCTTATATTTTTTGTTGAACAGGAACGAAAAGAACACGAAGGTCAATTTAAAGAGAGAGTTATTGATTTATTTAAAGCTGTCGAAGATAAGATAAATGAAGAGTCCAATATTAAAATAATAAAACAAAATATTAGTGAAGAGAGCAATTTACCAGAATATTGCCGAAAAATACCCAAATTTAGTGGAACAAAAAAGATAAATCCTAAATATTATTTGACAGGTGATACTTCGATTAATGTGTTTTATAGAATTAACGGTAGAAGATCTATTGGTCAAATTACTCAAGAGTTAGAATTACAGCATGAACAAGTATATAATATTTGCAAAAACCTAGTTAAACTGGGATTTATCAATTTAAAGTAGAAATTGTGGTCGAGGACAGCCTTTTATTTTTGGGATCGTTTTTGATGTTGCTTTTTTCTTTTCCGTTCATCTTCCTGAATCTCATTATTTAATTCACTCAATGCCAGTGTATCTTTACCTGTAAATTTGAACGTACCTACAATTTTACTTTCTTCTTTTGCCCCAGATTTACCAATCTTTTCAAAAGAAAGAGTAACGGGAAGATCTTGATTTAAAGCGAGGTTAATGAAATTAATAAAACCTAAATGTTTACTCGGAGCGATTTTAAACTTAATAGAAAGCTCTTTATTTTTCTTTGTAACCGTTTTCAAAATTAATCGTAGTTTCAATTTTGCCCACTTCCATTTTAATAATTTTCTGTAGTTATAATGGTAATGATTTAAATTTATTAAATTAAAAAGGTTATATTATTGATATAATTAAATATAATATAAAAATAAAAAGAATTTCAAGATTGTTCCATGTCTACAAATTTATTTCCATTTATATTTAAAAATGAACGATGGTATAATGCTGAAGGCGTTAATGATAGTGACATAGGTGTCATTGTTGATACTGATCGCGCTGTAATTTGGTTTTTTGAAGGTCCAAAGAGTTCAGCGAGGAATAGAAGTAGTGCTAAAGAATTACTTGCTGATTTAAGACAAAAATATGAACTCTATGCCTTCAAACGCATCTCTAATGACACTCCTAAAGACATTTTAGAATACTTAGAAGAGCTTAAAAAACATGATTATATCACTCGAATAAGGTATTTCCAATATGATTTAGAGAAAATCTCAAAGTATTATTTTTACTTGAACAATATTGGATGTCTATTATTGATTACAGCTTTCACGTTTTTAATTGGCTTTCTTTTCTTGTCCGATACAATCAATATCGATCAATTTGATTATTTTTCAATAAATTTTAACAGATTTCTGTTTACTGTGAATTTAATCTCAATTTTGTTTATTTCATCATTTATAATCTTTATTTTAACTTCATTCTTCGGAGTAATCTTGAATAAACGGGCTCTATTTATTTATAACCTAACTACAAGTATAGTTGTATTTATAGCATTTTTCATGTTGAGGATTTGGGATATAATTTTATATTATGAGATCATTGGTAGTATAATCAACATACGAATGGATGCTATTTTCCTCTTTGTATTTAATTTAGATATTTTTCTGTTATTGGGATTGATCTTCGGTTATGTTTCTGTATTTACGAGTTTTTTTGAAAGCAAAAAGATTAGAAAAATAGAATTAAAAAATAAATAGTTATTATCTAAAAGATGGCTTCTAAATTTCGATTAAGAATTATATTCCGTCCTATAATTATAATTCTTGCTAAATTGTTAATTAAAATTGGAGTATCTCCTAATTTAGCTACATGTATCATGTTTACTTTTTCTGTTTTCAGTATGATAGCTTTAATTATATTTTCAAATTTATTGTTATTTTCATTATTTGTTTTTTTAGTAGGTATCTTTGATGGAATAGACGGAGCAATTGCGAGATTATCGGGGAGAACGACATTCTTTGGAGCTTTTTTTGATTCAATTATGGATAGAGCAAGTGAATTTGTAATATTTTTTTCCTTACTAGCACATTATCGATATTATTTACTTTGGAATATTATAGGATTACCAATCATTATTATAGTTTCATTTATTGCTTCGATTATGATTAGCTATATTAGAGCTAAAGCAGAAAATGTATATAATGGCGATTTTGATGTCGGTTTGATGGCACGATCAGAAAGATTATTCTATATTGTTATTTCCATGATTATTGTATATTTTTACGGATTTATTGGTGAAATCTTATTTGTGTTTATGCTTTTAGTAATTGTTACTGCTATTTTTAGATTCTATAAGCTTAATGGGCTTATCAAGGATTTTGAGAATCAAATTTCTAATCAGTAAATTCCTATGAAAGGGAAGATACGCTTTGCTTATCCTTGGAGATATCAATAATAAGTTTATCGCCATCTTTAAGATTGAAATAATCCCGAAGATATGGCTTTGCTAATATCTCAATTATATTTTCTTTATGATGGGTTCGTTGAATATCTAAAATTGCAGCTTTATGTTTGTTTTTTTCATCATCCATTCGGGAGATGTAAACATCATAACATTTTACAGGACCGTATTCTCTATTTAAATCTTTAAATCCTTCAATAATGATGGGAGTAATGTTTTTTAGCTTTTCTCGTAATATTTCATTATCTGTATCACTTAATCTTAAATTCAAGGTCCCCTTGTACGGTTCAAAACCTAATCTTTCTTTAAATTGTTGGAAATATCCTCGAATTGAGACATAATAGCCTCCTTCATGAATTCCTTCGGTAACTTCGCCTATAATTAAAATAGATTCTAACAAATTCCTTAATTCCCGATATATTGATAACATTATAGTTGCGCCTTCTTTTGTGATAGAAATTTTTTGTGATTTTCCATCGATTTTACGTTTTATCCAGCCTAATTGTTCTAAATCATTGATCCTTCTGCTTCCCGTTTGTTGACTTAATCCTAATATTTCACCAAATTCCACGCTACTTATTTCAATGTATTTTCGTTCTTTTGCTAACTGGCATAATTTATATAATGCAAACCAATTCGCATAGTTTTCTGGGGAAATATTTTCGCTAGTATTCATTAAATTATCATCTTACTTGGTATAAGTATCAATGATTTTTTTTTTAATTAAACTTGACGAGTTTAATTCGAATTTATCATAATACGATTGTAATCTTCTGACATCGATATGATCAAGCCCTCTCGCAGATAAACCCTTTTTTAAAGTAGCGATATCATATTTTTGATTCGGCCCGAGTAAAATTATGTCCGGATCAATTTGTTCCACTGTTTTAAGAGTATTATTATCACTGTGTCCTAATATTGCTTCTTTAACATTTTTTAAATTCTTCACAACTTCCAATCTCTGTTCTTGAGGAACAATTGGAGGTTCTCCAGCATAAATCTCCCTATTTTTATCAGTAGAGACAATTACATATACATCCCCCAATTTAGCCGCTTCATTTATCAGAAATATGTGGCCGGGGTGGATAATATCAAAAGTACCTGCGATCATGACTTTTTTTTTCGACATAATTTCTCATAATTTTACGTTTAAGTTTTATTTATAACATTAAATGATAGCCCGATAAAAACTGGTCCTCGAATATCGACCTTTTTTTGATTAGAATGGATATATTCCATTATAACATCATCAATCATTAAATTAATTTCAGAAGCTCTATATACCATTTTAACTCGATATTCATACTCTTTTATATTTTGCTCAATTAAATTTTCAACCTGATAGGCCATCTCTGCTGCAATTCCTTCCAAGTAGGATTTGTTGGTTAGGATACAATCTTTTTGGTTTTCACCAAGAGCAGTTCCAAAAATATTTCCTTCTCTTACGCATATAATATTTGTAGCTGCGGGCCCTAAAAGAACAACTCCTTTATCTTTCTCCCATATATAGACTTCGAGATATTTACTTTCTATAAAACCTTCCCACACTTTCAAATTGATAGGAGATGGAATATCTTTATTTTCTTTTGCCTTAGTTATAATCGCTTTTTGGATTTCGATTCCCTCTTGCGTAGAAGGAGCATGTTTATAATGGATCGCCTTGCTAATTTCTTCATCAGAAAAAGAAATATTTTCATAAAAGTAGGGATATACTAATTTACGAATATCTTCTAACTGAGATTTTATCATACATATACGTTCAACCCCAAATCCTATATTAAATACCGGATATTGGATATTATAGTTTGCAAGACTAACAGGGCTATATAAACCCCCATCACCAATCTCTATCCATTCATTTGTAGTAGGATGCTGTATAAATATTTCAAATTCCGTTTGGGGTGCATAATACTTCGACGTTGCTTTTTTAATTTCCGTTTTACTATTGCGAAATCCTATCTTTTCACAAATTGAAGCACTTATTTGTTGGCAATCTTCTAATGAGATTTCTTCAGCTAGAATTACAAGAGATAAAGTATTGGAACAGTATAAATGGGTATTATCTAGTTTTTGTTCTCTCCTAAATTTAGGACCTATTGAAAAATATTGTAAAGGTAATTTCTTTTTTTTTACTAATTCACTTAAAACTTTAAACCATAAAGCCGTAGTATGGCTTCGCAATGTCAGACTAGAGGGAATTGGTTTCAAGTGCTTTAACTCAGGAAATACTTTATCTATGATTTGTGAGGCAATTTCCTCTTCAATTTTTAATCTATTTACCAATGCTTCGATCAAATTATCCGCTTCAATTTCTCCTTTTTTATATTCTCTAAAAATCATTTTTAATCCTTCGATATCTCCAAAATCCGGGATAATTTCATGAATTAAACCAATTTTCTCATCAGAGATTCCTAGATCTGGTCGAGGCAATCCTGCCAAATAAAAGACACGATCGAGGATTAATACTGCTTCAGG
>SDNW01000030.1 GCA_004524725.1 Promethearchaeota archaeon | reverse complement strand
CGGTTTTTTCGATGAAAATTATTCTTCAATAAAAAAATTTTAAATCTATTATATAATTAATTAAAATTATCAATTAATTCAATTATTATTAAATTTTAAAAATTAAAATATAAGAAGTGAAAAAAGAATGGGATCACCAGAAAAATTTTTCTATACAAAAACTCATCAATGGTTTGACCCTTCTTCAGGGAAAGTTGGTATTACTGCGTTTGCAGCTGAAGCACTTGGTGAAATCTCTTTTGTTGATGTTGATGCTCTTGAAGGGGCCGAATTAACTCAAGTCAAGATGGATGGGGATGAACCAGCATCTGATCCAATTGATGCAACTGTTGAGTCCAGTAAAGCTGTTGGAGATATTTACAGTCCTGTTTCAGGATCAGTAAAAGAAGTCAACAGTGATTTAATGGATGAACCAGAGAAGTTAAATGAAGCACCCTATGAAACTTGGCTCTATATCATTGAACCATCAAACTGGGATGCAGAAAAAGCTAATCTACACAATGCAGCAGACTATGATGCTTTTTGTGAAACACAAAAGTAATTGTACGTAATATTTTCACTAATTTTTCTTTTTTTTTATTTCTCACAATCTAATGTCGAATTCAAATAAATTCATCTTAGGGTTAATAGTCAACCCTATCTCAGGAATGGGTGGCTCAGTTGGGCTCAAGGGAACTGATGGAAAGGAGACTCTAAAAAGGGCAATAAAACTGGGGGGAAAACCCAATGCCAATCAGAGAGTAAAAGAATTTTTGCATTCTCTTGAGGGATTTCAATCAAAGATTAAATTCATAACCTGCCCTGGATATATGGGTGAAATTTCGATAAAAAAGTTCAATTTTGATTATGAACTTATTATTAATCCCCTATTTCATAAAGTCAAGGGTTTATACAATACGAATGCTGAACATACTAAGTTCGCCGCTCAAAAAATGAAAGAAATGGAGGATTTAAAATTAATTTTATTTGTGGGCGGAGATGGTACTGCACGAGATATTTTAGATGCCGTTGGTGCTATGAAACCTTGCTTAGGTATTCCCTCCGGGGTGAAAATTTATTCCAGTGTATTTTCATTAAATCCAAAAGCAGCAGCTTCTACGGTACTTCAATTTTTATGGGATGAATTACCACTAACTCAATCTGAAGTCTTAGATATAAATGAGGAAGCCTATAGAAAGGGCGAACTTGTTTCTAAATTGTATGGTTATCTTATAACGCCCAATTCCCCCGAATACGGTCAATATTCGAAATTGAGCTCACCCCCTTCCGACCAAAATAACCAAGAAAGAATTGCTGAAAAAATCATAGAAAATCTCGAAGAAAATACCTATTATTTACTAGGGCCTGGAACGACGGTTAAAGCGATAACAGACAAATTAGGAATTCAAAAGACATTATTAGGAGTGGATTTACTTTATAATAATCAAATCATTGCTTCTGATTTAAATGAGCAACAAATATTAGCCTATATAAATAATAACCCAATAAAAATTATCGTCTCATTTATCGGGAGACAAGGCTTTTTATTTGGAAGAGGTAATCTTCAATTTACTCCAAAAATCCTTAAGCTTGTATCCACAAGTAATATTATCATCATTGCTACTAAATTCAAACTCACTAGCATACCAGATCATTGTTTGCGAGTTGATTCAAGAGATGCTGATTTAGATAATAAAATGAGAGGCTTATATAAAGTAATTACCGATTATGATGAAATTAGAATAATTGAATTAAAATAACTCTATTTATGTAATAAAAAATTACACATTAAACAAAGGATTCCCTAGTTTAATGCTAATCATTGCTTGTAAAGCGAAAAAAGTAGAAATAATTAGAATAATTCCAATAACAAGAATTCTTATAGCAATTTTTTTGTTATACACATACTTTGAAGCTTGATATAGCATAACAAACCCTAAAGAGCACAAAAATATGAATATTGAGGCTACAATGCTTTCAATGATAAATGCATCTTGAATATCCGGATAAAGAATTATAGGCTGTCCTTCCTGATTTGCCCCAATAGCCATGGGAGTCCTATATAAAATATAGACGATTCCAGTTTGAAGTAAAAATAGTGCAATATAGACAATTATTATAATCAAGGACCTTGCTGGTAAAGGCATATCCATTCTTGGTAATTTAACTTTCGGATATACAACTTTTGGCTTTCTTATTTTTTTTCCAAAAATCCAAGGTGTTTTCCCTCTTAATTTTTCGAAAACGGTTTCTGAACCAAGTATCTCATCATTTTGAGTTTTAATTTTAAGCTTTGTTTCTTTTTCCATGATAGTTTCGTTATTTTATCTCTTACTTTTATAAATATTTTTCACATTAAAATTTTATTCTTCGTAAAAAGAACTTTTGGAATATTTAATCCAATTTTTTTAGTAAGGTAATTAAAATATTCCATATTTTTGAAACGCTTTTCACCCGTAACCTCTCATCAGGTGAGTGCCCTCCTTTTATGTCTGGTCCAAAAGACATAACCTCCATTTCTGGAAAATAATCGCTGAAATAGGCACATTCTAAACCCGCATGAATTGCTTGGATTTCAACCTCCTCGTCAAAAAGATCCTTGTATACTTGTCGGGCAATAGTATTTAACTTCGAATCAAATTTGGGAGGCCAACTTGGATATTTTACGTACTTATAATTTTGATATTCTACATTTGCTAAATTCATTAGAGTCAATATTTTATCATGCAATATTTCCTTATCATAATTACTGATACTTCTGATGCTAATCCGTGTTTTTATCACCTGCTCTCTCGTTTTTATTGTGGCAAAATTCATAGAAGTATGAACTAATCCTTTTATTTTTGGATGAAAATATAATGGCCCAGTAGGCATTACATAGAAAAGATTTAAAATTGTATCTTGGAACTTTTTCGCCATTATCGTAAAATGATCAATCTTATCTAATTTTTCAATTACCAAGTTTATATTTGGTTCGATTCCATTATATAGCTTCTTGATTTCTCTATAATGATGGTTAACAAATTCAAACAGATCTTCTTTTTTCGCCTTATGGATAAATAGTATTGCTTGAGATTCTCTTGGAATCGCATTCGATAAATTACCTCCATCTATCGAGCTTATATGAATCTCAAACTCTTTATTAACGTTCCATAGAATTTGACTTATAAATTTTACGGAATGACCTCTTCCCTTATCGATATCTACTCCTGAATGTCCTCCTAAAAGTCCTTTTATCTGAATCTTGATAGGAATGAGATTCTTATCATCAATAGGCTGTGAGTAAATTTTGAATTTAGTTCTGAACTGAATGCCACCCGCACATCCCACAGTAAAAGTTTTATCATCTTCCGAATCAAGATTAATTAAAAAATCACCCTTAGCGAATTCTCTGTTTAATTGGCTGGCTCCCTTCAATCCCATTTCCTCATCTACAGTAAATAACAGTTTTAAATTAATTGTATCTAAATTTAACTTTTTGCTCGAAATTAATTGCATTATTGCTAGCTGATATGCAATTCCAACCCCATTATCAGCTCCCAAAGTAGTTCCCTTCGCAGTAATCCATTTTTCATCACCCAATTCAATACTTTCCAACTCTAATGGATCTCGGGAAAAATCATGATGGCTTTCTTTATTTTTTTCACAAACGATATCCATATGACTTTGGAGTACGACTGTAATACTATCGTCCTTTTTGCTAGGAATTTTGACTAAAAGATTCTTAACATCATCAATTTCCGTTTCAAATCCATACCTTTTGGCTTCATTATTTATGTATTCTCTTATTTTTCCTTCATTCCCCGAACAACGTGGAATTTTAGAAATTTCATAAAAATACTCCCAGAATTCGATGGGACTACCCAAATGTTTTAGTTCTTCCATGATTCTCGCTTTAAATGAAAATATATATATGAATTATCTTTTATTACTTATAAAACTAATAAGTAAAAATTTTAAATCACAAAGAATGGCATTAAAATGAGTAGTTGGAAAGATCTATATTCAGAAGTTAAACGTAGGAAAATGGAGGCCTTGGACAAAAAAGATGTCGTAAAGGCGGTTGAGAGTCACGGTAAAATATTAGCTGTAGAAGGTCGTTATGAGAAACCTGAAAAAGTAGTCAATCATATGTATGCAGCTGTCCATGAAACTATTAAACCAAAGCATTTCTTGAAAAAAAATTTAAATGAGTATGATGTGGTTTTAATTGGATGCCCAGGAGATCAAATTCCTCACTCCGCATATCCAAAAATAAGTGAGTATGTAAATAATCATGGAGGGTGGGTAATTACAACCGATTGGGCTATAAAATATATTGTTGAGGTAATTTTTCCGGGATTCATACGTTGGAACGGAAATCGTACGGCTGATGCGGTAGTTGCTTGCCAAATTCTTGAACCCCAACATCCTTTTGTAGAAGGAGTTTTAACTGAAATACAACTGGATAAGTGGCATAAACCATCAGCAAAGGATACAAAGAAGACTGAATTTCGATGGTGGCTCGAAAATCGGAGCTTTCCAATTCAAGTTTTAAATCCTACTGCCGTAAGAGTTTTGATTGCATCGTGGGAAATTAAAAATAAATGGGGTGAAGCCCCTGTCTTGTGTTATTTTGATTACGGAAAAACCGGGGGAAGAGTTATTCATTTAATCTCGCATACTCACCTACAAAAAGGAGGTACCAAAGGTAAATATGCCTCTGCTCTAATTTTAACCAACATTCTTGATGAAAAAGTATCGGAAAAAATGGGCATGAAAAAAACTCCTACTCAAGGGTATGTTTCTGATTGGGAATCCCAATCCGCTCAAACTGGACAACAATTTACTTCACCTTCTCCTAACAATACCTATATAAGGCCTACGAATATTGATACAGGACTAACCGGAACTTCCCAGATAGTAAAATTAGATGTTTCTAGCACTGAATTTTCCTATGCTAAAAAATGCGGATATTGTGGCTACGATTTTGCAGATTATAATGGCCAAATTTTTAAATGTCAAGCATGTGGGACTCAATACCATGATCAATGCTTAAATCAGCAAATTAATGAAGGAACATGTAAAAATTGTGGTAAAATTTTATTATGGTAAACTCTCTTTTTTAAAAAATTGGAATTATACTATTTCACTATTTTATGCTATGTTTCAGTCATATATCTCTAAATATTCCCGAGGTATATCCAAATATTCGTAAAAGGCAGATTTCACGAAAAATATTAAAAAAAATAAAAAAAAGATAGTCTTTTAGAAAAATGACGAATTTTAATCTTCTGTAATTGTAATTGCTTCTTCTGGACATTGAGTTTCGCAGGCTCTACAACCTACACAATCTTCTCTGTTATCTTCAATGATATTTACCTTACCGCCCTCTGGCTCTCCAAAACATTCGCTAGGGCAGACTTCATAGCAAGTTCCGCATCCAGTACAAGCATCCATATCGATTTCGATTCCAAAGCTCATTTTTTTTTTCCTTTTTTTAAGAATTATAGATAAAATAATTATTCTTGATAGGGAGAATAAAATAAAAAATATAAATTTCGTTCTTATCTTATTATTCTTTTATTGGAATTTTTACAATAAATAAAAATTACATATTCTTTTGTTTTAGGAAAAACAAAATTGTGTTGATTAAGCCACCAATCACAAGACCATAAAATCCGAGATCAGGCCACCATTCATAAAATGCATAAGATATTCCAAAAGATGCAATACCTATAAGAGCAAATACCAATGTTAAAATTGCCAAAATCGTCCCATATTTTGTTACTTCCATCTTGATAAACTTATTGGGGATCAACTCATTCAATGCAATTATGATTTGGATTACAAGCAATATGATCGCAAGAATCTGCATTGTATAATCAACTCCAGTGCTATATTCACAATCTAAACAAGAATATCGATAATTTCCACCGCCTAAATAAAAATAAGCAAATGGGCCAATAATTTCGAGGATAATTGCAATAATACTGAAAATCAGAATTAGAGCTGAAAATACATCAACTTTTCTCTCTTCAGACATATTTTGTTCACATTTAATAGTATATGATTAAATCTATCTAAAATCTCTTCTTATATAAATTATTTTAATTGGATTTATGATCACAAAAAGAAATATAGAGACTATGATTTATATATAATTTAATATGATGAAGTTGAGTAAAAAATGGTCTTTTAGTTATGGTGAATCTATTCTTGGAGTAAAATTAATTCCAAGGACTGAAGAACAAGACCAAAATTTCTTTGCTATTACAAAGTCGGGTAAGCTTTTACTCTTTACTAAAAAAGGGAAACTTCTATTAAACGAAGAAATCACAAATAATACTCCTATCTGGAATTTCCAAATTTCTGATATTAATAACGATGGTATAATTGAGTTAATCTTAGGAGGTTTAGATGGATTACTGAGAATCTTTCAATACACTTCAAGATCAGTTTTAAAACTTTTATGGACACATCAGTTTGGCTCTTCAATCAGTGGAATTAGGATCGAAAATATCTGTAATAATGAGAATTATGAAATACTTGCTTATTCTCTTGACAATAGTATTAGAGTTTTGAATAGTTATGACGGAAATTTAATTTGGGGGCAAATATTTGAAGATGGGATTGAAGACGCAAATGTTTGGATTGATACTCAAAATAACAATAAAAAAAAGATACTTGCTTGTGGAAATGATGGAACTATAAGAATATTTGATGCTCGAAACGGAGAATTATTATGGTTTAAACGCTTTTCAAATAAAGTTCGTTTTATTAATTATATTAATTCTAAAAAAGGTATTTTTATAGTCTGTGGTGGAGATGATAAGCAACTCCATTTTATCGAAAATCAATCTCACAAAGAGATTGCATCTATTGAATTTGATGATTATGTTTGGAAATGTATATCATTCCCTTCATTAGTAAATAATACAATATTAGTGAGTTCTTATTCCTTTGATTACCTGGAACATTCTAAACCACTTCAAAATATGGTATTTACATCGAAATTACTTTATATTGATCAAAATTTAGAAACAATTTGGGAATTACCGAATAAAAATATTGAGGTAATACGTCGATTCCAAGCAGAAACTCATAGATTTATTGCTATTGGAACAACCCAAGGTGAACTTCTTATCCTAGATGAAAAGAATGGCACTATAAAGTATAGCATTAATCATAATTCGTGTGTAAATGACATACAGTACGAACCATTAACTAAAATGTTGATAATTTGTTATGAAGATGGACTGATTAAGACGTATATCTTAGAAAATGGGTGATGTTGTGCAATAAATGCATTATATCATTGTGAAGTATCCATTTTTTTGAAGAACTTTCCAAATTTAATAATATCCTCTTGATATATATTTTTAATTACATTTGGGGCTTTCTGCATTGACATGTATAAAATTGTTCTCCAACCCTCCATCATAGGTTTATCTTCTAATTGAAAATTCCATGAAGATTTTAAAAAATTCATGAAGATGCGAAGTGGTCGGAATATTCCCTCGGTTCCTATAATCTTACTTCGAAAAATACATATCGTTGTATGGCACTCTTCACAGGGTTCACTAATCCACAAATAATAGGGAAATTCAAAATTATACTCGGGTATTTTAAAAAATGCCTTTAAAGTCCATCTTTTATCCAAATGCTTACCACAATGGCACTTTATCTTCAAATCTTTTGGTACTCCCCCAATAAGATCCCCGAATCCTTCTAAATTATTAGATTCGGACGCAATAAAAAAATGTTTTAATAAATACCAATTATCTTTATCTTGTAGCTCTCGTGATTGCTGGACTTGATACTTCTCAACTAGAGCTGCTGTATCCAACTCATAATTCACATCAAATAATCGTTCCCTATCAGCATACTGGAAGGTATCTATATGGAAATAAATATTAGGATCTTGCCAGAATTCGAAATAAGGTCCTGAATCCGAGCGCACAGACTCATCAGATGCATTAAATACTCGTTGAATCATCTCTGCATTCCCCGTGGATTGAATCGCGTCATGACCTTCTCGGATATAAAATTGAACATCTTTAAAAGGCCAAAAAATTCGCTCCTCACCCGGTAGACTGGTAGTTATCACCGTTTCAATATTTTTCTTAAAACGCTCGACAGATTTCATATATGTTTCAAATTGTTGGTTCACATCCATATTAGCTTCAACATTCATAACAACGATTTGTTTTCCGTAATTCGAGATTAGTTTTTTTAATCGTTC
Organism: Promethearchaeota archaeon; assembly: GCA_004524725.1. Classification (GTDB taxonomy): domain Archaea; phylum Asgardarchaeota; class Lokiarchaeia; order Sigyniarchaeales; family SOKP01; genus SOKP01. Next base: position 12,118 of record SDNW01000030.1, on the reverse strand, counting down.
TATTATAAACTCCCACTTTTTAACCCATGATGCTTGCTTTTTTGGCATGATATTTCTTGATTTTTTATTTATTTTTGTTTTTTTCAAAGAATTAATTTTTAATTTATTTTTATAAATAAAAAATACGATAAAATTATAAGAATAATGGCAAACATGTCGTAAATCCAGTTAACATCCCTTGGAACAATTGCCATCATTATCCCCCTATTAATATAGCGGGAATTAGTTTTGTATTATTATGGGTGGTACCCTGGGAATAATGATTGGCGCTCTAGCAACGGCAATTTTTATGGTAGTATTTTCAATAGCAGAGGATTGATCTTATAAAGCAAATTTTTAGTGAGAAATTTGGATATAAAGAATCAAGTTTAAAGAAAAATGCTTCTCGATATATATCTAAGCATTTAAATAAAAGTCTTGATGAGTTAAAAGAAATTATATCTAAGGAAGATCAAAATTAAATTAAAAAAGAAAAAAAAGTTGTTAAAAATTTAAGAAGTCTCCTCTGATTCTTCTTCGGCAGCCAATTCCTCTTCTAATTCTTCCAAGGGGACAGGTGCAGGTGTTGTAAGCATGCTGTAGCCTATCCAAATTGCTATAATGGAAATTAAGATTACAATTAGCCATAAAGGTAGAACCACAAAAAGTCTCCAATCAAGCCAATCATGTCCAAAAACCATGAAAAATGAATCCCACTCTGGGTTTCCACCTAGAGTTTCGAAGAAAAGGTCTAAAACGCTTCCCATGGTGTATATAATGGCGATTAAGATGCCAAGAATCATGACTATAAGGCCGATAATTTTATCTTTAGCCATAGTAATTACCACTTTTTAATTTTTTGTAGATTTGTTTTTTAAAAAATGAATATATGTAATACTTTTTGTTAAAATAATATTGAATTAAAACCATTTGCTTTTAAACTCAGTTAATAATAGCCTAAAAATCAATAATTTTAAGTTTTAAAGAATTAACGTTTAGATAAATCAAAAAAAGAAAATAAATATTTAATTGATTTTAAGTTAAATGATACATAATTAGTGAGTAAACCACCAATTATTACATCACACTTTAGTCCATTAAGATTGATATGTCAATGAAAGAACCCTACGTGCTAATTATTGGCTCTAGTAACATTGATATGAACATCTATTCACAGCGTTTACCACAAAAGGGGGAAACTGTTACTGGAGGAACATTTAAACAATTTTTAGGCGGAAAGGGAGCGAATCAAGCAGTAGCCTCAATAAGATCAGGTTCGAAAACAATATTCATCGCAAAAATCGGTAAAGATTCTTTTGGGGATAAAATGTTTTCACAACTAAAAAAAGAAGGCATAAATGTTAATCATATCTTAAGAGATGAGAAGGAGGCTAGTGGTATCGCATTTATTATGATTGATAAGTATGGAGAGAACATGATAAGTGTCGCTCCCGGAGCTAATATAAAATTAAGTCCTAAAGAAATAGAAAAAAACGAAGAAATTATTAAAAATGCAACGGTAATTGTAGTTCAAATGGAGATTCCAATGGAAACTATACGAAAAGTCTTTCATATTGCATCAAAAGGATCAGTGAAAAAAATTTTAAATCCAGCTCCCCTCAAACCCATCCCTCAAGATTTATTGCCCCAAATTGATATTATTGTTCCTAATGAAGGCGAGCTTTTCCGCCTCCATTCCTTGCTAAATTTAAACCAAATTAAAGAAACCCAAGATAAAAAGATTATCCAAGCTTCAAAAGACTTGGCAAAGCTAGGAATAAAAACCATAATAACGACTCTGGGGCGTAGAGGTTCATTATTATATCAAGCAGAAACAGAACAGATTATCAAAATTCCAGCCTATAAGGTAGAGGCTGTGGATACTGTTGGCGCTGGAGATTGTTTTAACGGTGTTTTAGCAAGTAAATTGGCCCAAGGAGAAAATATTGTTAATGCAGTAAAATATGCGACCGCTGCCGCTTCAATCGCAGTGACTAGAAAAGGTGCCCAACAATCTATGCCTTCTGCTTCAGAAATTCAAGATAGATTTAATGAAATTTCACATTATCAATTAAAGTGATTTCAATATCCATGAAAGGAGATAAATTAGTACCCAAAAGAGGTTCTTGCTTAAGAAAGAATGACTCTAAAAAATTAGCTATTTCTATTAGTTGCCAAAGTCCAGATATGATAATGGTTATAAATGGACCCCTACTTATCACTAAAAAAGTAAAGAAATGGACTTTATCAATAAATCCACATGAATATTATATGGTAATTAACATTGGAGAGGCTAACATTAAACTGAAATATAATCATGATGTATCTGGGCATGAAATTATTTATGATCCCTATAAATATGACCACTCTGAAAAAATAAATTTTAATCCTGATGATTTTGTAAAGCAATTTTCTATACCAGCGGGTTATATCGATATCTTATCTAAATGGTATAGTATTAAATTTACTTACCCAGAATATAATATTATATTTATTAAACCCGAGATGGGGATTTCAATTCAAGTGCATACCCATCGTTCTGAAGAGTGGGAAATCCTGGGAGGAAAACCAATAATAATAAATAATGATAGAGTTTATTATTTTGTTGAAAATGGTACGAAATTTTTAAATGAAAAGATGCAATATCACTCCGTTATAAACCCAAATAAGAATCCACGAGAATTTGTTGCTCTAAAGGAACGATGGAGTGGTTCTTTTGATGAGGATGATATTAAAAGAATATACAATCCTAATAATTACCACTAATATTTTTTGAATGGTCAAGAAGGTTAGTCAAAAGAAACAATAAAATTGTTAAACAAGAGATCTTAAGGGAAGTCTTTATTCCCCATTATCTAACCTTTTAAAGTTTATGTTTTTCTCCTCCCTTGTTTTAATAAAATTAAAATTTAATAGATGACTAATATCATTACACGTAATAATTATATTTGAAAAAAATAACAAATTATATCAAATGGAACAAACAGATTGGTGCAAAGATGTCTCCGAATGAAGAGCCTAATGAAGATGAACAAGAGGAACTCGAATCAGAAGAAATTGAGGAAGAAATAGAAGAGGAAATAGAGGAAGAACCAGAGGAACAGGAAGAGGAGGAAGAAGACGAGGAATTAGATCTTGATAAAGAAAGAGATCGCTTAAAATTTCATTTTCGGGGTTATACATTGGAAGATCTAAAGAAAATGAATATGGATGAGTTTATACAGCTTCTTCCCGCGAGAGCACGACGTTCCTTGAGGAGAGGATTACCTCCCAGACAAAAGAAATTACTCGAGAGATTAAGGCGAGCATACAGAGCAAAGAAAAGAGGAAAAGATCTTCTTACTCGAACTCATGTACGGGATATGATAATCTTTCCAGAAATGGTGGGATTAAAGATTGGAGTATACAACGGTAGAAGTTTTGAAGTGGTAGAAATTATGCCCGAGATGATAGGACATTATCTTGGGGAATTTTCCTTAACCCGTAAACGCGTCCAACACGGTTCTCCCGGTATTGGAGCGACAAGAAGCAGCAAGTATGTTCCATTAAAGTAATTAATATCATAATAATAATAATAAAAAGTGATGAGAAATGCCACACTGGGGATACTCGTTTATTGAACAGAAATATGATGCTGATAGGACTGCAAAGGCATCAGGTAGGGATTTAAGAATTAAACCTAAAGATTCCCGAGAAATTTGTGCAGTAATTAAGGGAATGAAGGTAGAAGAAGCTAAAGGCTTTTTAGAAAAAGTTATCCAGCTAAAACAATCAGTTCCATATAGAAGACATAAAAAAAAGCAAGCACATAAAAAAGATTTAAAGCAATTTAAATGGTATGCTGGACGATATCCACGGAAAGCTGCAGCACGTATTTATGAAGTACTCTCTGCGGTGGAATCTAATGCGGAATATAAGGGATTAGATATTGAACTCTGTCGAATTATTCATGCAGCCACTCATAGAGGAAGAATTATCAAACGTTATATCCAGCGTGCACATGGTAGGTCCTCAGCAAAATATCGTCATTTAAGTCATGTTGAAATTGCTATATATGAATTTCCAAGTTAATAATCAAAAAAAATTAAAAAAATTATAATCACATATTAGGATGAGATAATTGCCACTAGCCAAGATTTTCATTGAAAATGGTATAAAGTTAATGCAGATTAATGAATATTTGCGTTCAGAATTAGTCAGAGCAGGATTTGCAGGTGTAGATATTCAAAAGACTCCGCTCGGAGTAAGAATTACTCTTAGGACAAGCCGACCAGGACTTGTAATAGGGAAGGGGGGAAAAAGAATACAAGAAATAACTGATGTCCTCCAAGAAAAGTTTGGTCTTGAACTCCCTCAAATAGAGGTTGAAGAGGTTCAATATCCAGATTTAGATGCTCAAATAATGGCTGAACGATTAGCATATTCATTAGATCGCGGTCGTCATTATAGAAGAGCAGGATATTATATTTTAAGGAAAGTAATGGATGCTGGAGCTAAAGGTGTCGAAATTATTATATCGGGAAAAGTTACTTCTCAAAGAGCAAGAACTCAAATCTTTAGAGCAGGTACGATGTCAAAAAGCGGACAACCCGCACAAGAAGGAGTAGATAAAGGAATTGCCCAATGCATTCAAAAAAGCGGGACATTAGGGATAATCGTGAAAATTATGCGGGCAGATACAAAAATGGGAGATGAAGTGAGAATAAAAGATGATCTACTTTCACAAGCACAATCTAAAGCTGAAGCAAAATTAGCAAAAACCAGAGCAGAGTATGTCATTGAAGAAGAAGATAGAGAATTAACTGAAGAAGATAAAGAGATTATTGATGAAGTAGATGAGGAAGACGTGTCTGAAATATCATTAGAACCAGAAAATGAAGAAATTGAGAAATAGGAGTGAAATAATATGGACATTTTATCTGCAAATAAAATCCGAGAGATGGATGAACGAGAACGAGAACGTACATTACTAACATTAAGAGAGGAATTAATGATGCTCTATAGCCAACAAACTGGTGGGGGTATCTCAGATAATCCAGCAAAAGCAAAAATGTTAAGAAAGCAAATTGCTCGAATCTTAACCATCAAAAATGAGGAAAGGCGATGATTAGTCCGAGATATTTAATTTATCATGATTTGATAGGATTTGAAGTATTCTTAAAGCGTAAATCAAAATCTAAAGAGTCAAAATTTCTAAGAAAAGGAATAATAATTGATGAAACAAAAAATTTAGTCATTATCCAAAACGAAAATCAAAATAAAAAGTATATAAAAAAAGATTACACATTCAGGTTCAAACTAAATAATGATCTTTTGGAAGTCGATGGCTCGAAGATCGTTGGCAAACCTGAAAATAGATTAAGAAGTTTGAAAAAGAAAAAGTGGTTGAAATAAACGCATGAGTGTTCGCAATATAGGTATTCCGGGTGTAAACCCTCCCAAAAGTAGAGATTGTAGTGATAAGTATTGTCCTTTTCATGGTTCTACGCGAATTAGGGGTAAAATTACACAAGGGTTAGTAGTGAGTAAAAAATCAAGAAATACTGTTGTAATAAGACAGGATTATGTTCAATTTATTAGAAAATATCAGCGGTATGAGCGTAGAAATTCTCGTCTTTCATGCCATCTGCCTGATTGTTTAAAAGATGAAATTAATGTTGGAGATATGGTAAGAGTTGGGGAGAGTAGAAAACTTTCCAAAACAAAAGCATTTATTGTATTAGAAAAAATCGCTAGTGGTGCAATTTAAATGGGAACAAGAAGAAAAATGGGTCGAAAGACCCTTGGTAAGTCACGAACGAGTTACGGTCTACAGAACGGTTCAAAAATCTTGATAGCAGATAATTCAGGAGCAAAAATTGCTCAAATAATTAACGTGGATCATTCAAAAACACGATTAAGAAGATTACCAAAGGCAACAGTTGGTTCTGTTTGTTCAGTTACTGTAAAGAAAGGGAAACCTGAATATCGGGGTAATATAATGAAAGCAGTTATTGTTCGGCAAAAAATGATCTATAGAAGGATTGATGGAACACGGTTATGTTTTGAAGATAATGCTGGTGTGTTGGTTACCAAAGAAGGAGAGCCCAAAGGCACAGAGATAAGGGGTCCAATTGCTAGGGAAGCAGCAGAATTATTTCCAAGATTAGCTTCAATATCATCATTAATCATTTAATTAAAAATTGGGATGAAAAATTATGAGAATAGAATCAAAAAAACCAAGGAAACAAAGAAAAGCTTTGTTTAATTATAAGAACAATCAAAGGTCAAAATTATTATCCACGCGGGTAGCTGATTTTCTCCGTGAAGAATATGGAATTAAAAGCCTTCCATTAAGAGTAGGAGATGATGTTCGAATTGTTAAAGGAGAATTCAAAGATTTCGAGGGAGAAGTAATTGAAATCACAAAAAATCAAAGAGCTAAAATTAAAGAAGCTAAATTTGAAAAATCAGATGGTACTGAATTTAATCCTTCAATTCATATTTCAAACCTCGTTATTACCAAATTTATTAAAGAAAAGAAGATGGATCCATGGAGAGCAAGTATTATAGAAAGAAAAGCTATATTTGGATTCTCTAAAGAAGATTTATTAACGGGGCCTAAAAAACAAAAAGAAGAGGTCGATAAATAAATGACTCGTCATGGTGGAACAAAATCACTTAAGAGATTGAATACTCCAAAATTTCTGCAAATTAAAAGAAAACATGGAAAATTTTTTGTTAAACCATCACCAGGACCACATCCCAGTCGATTTTGCCTCCCATTACTCCATATTGTACGAGATTTATTAAAGATCGTAACTACTCACCGAGAGGCAAGAAAAATGATTGTTCAAGGATATTTTATGGTTGATGGAAAGGAAGTTAGAGACACAGGCTATCCAGTTGGATTAATGGATGTAATAGGTATACCTAAAATTAATAAATATTATCGAGTATTACCCGATTCCCATTATGGTTTAATCTTGCATGAAGTTAAAGAAAATGAAAGTAATTTCAAATTATGCAGAATTACGGGAAAAACTACAATTAAAGGGGGAAATATTCAATTAAATTTACATGATGGAAGAAATATTTTAATACGTGTTAGTGATCCTAGAAATCCCAAAGAAGATATCTATAAACGCATGGATGTGTTAAAAATTACTATTCCAGAACAAGAAATCATAAAATCATTAGAATTCAAAGAGGGGAATTTAGCACTTATCATGTCCGGGAAGAATATAGGACAAGTGGGAAAGATTACCAAGATTTTAAAACGATTTGGTCCAAAAGCAAGCACAGTTTCTATCCAACATAATTCCGAACTTACCGAGACATTATATGATTATACCTTTATAATTGGAGAGCAACAGTACGAAATAAGTATTCCTAATAATGAATAATAAAATATGAAAAAGCGTGATTAATATATGTCTACCAAGGCTAAAAAAAAGGCTTTAAAACTTCAAGAGAAGGAATATGATACTATATGGAAAAATCCTATGAAGAAGCCATATTTAGAGAAAATTGTGTTAAATATTGGAGTAGGTTCAGGAGGAGAAGAATTAGAAAGAGCTTCTACCGTACTAGAAACGATATCTGGAAAAACTCCTGTCAAAACTTTGTCAAAAAAAAATGTTAAGGAATTCAATTTGCGTAAAGGTCGGCCAATTGGCACAATGGTCACCATAAGAGGGGCAGAAGCAGAGAAATTATTAAAAAGGCTCCTTATAGTCACAAATAATAAAATATTACGAAGAAGTTTTGATAACTATGGTAATTTTGGTTTCGGTATAACTGAGCATATAACTATTCCAGGAATTGATTATGAAACAGAGATTGGAATTTGGGGTTTAAATGTCGTAGGAAGGATTGCAAGACCTGGAATGAGAGTGAGATATCGTAGGAAAAAAAAAACCAAAGTACCATCCCATCATTATGTCTCTCGTGATGAAACCCAGTATTTTCTCAAGAAAAATTATGGAGTGGACATTGTAGAAAAAATAGAACAAGATTATGCTTAATAAAAATGATGATTATTATGCCTCAAGGTAAAAATTTAGGAAAAGGACAGAGAGTTTGCAGAAGATGTGGAACTCATAGAGGTGTTATTCGAAGATATGGTCTATACATCTGTCGTAGATGTTTCTATGAAATTGGAAAAGATATTGGATTTCATAGATATGATTAATAATTAAAATGAATATGGGAGGAAAAATAAAATGACTAATACGATTGCAGACAGCATGAATATGCTGAAGAATGCCGAAATGGCACGAAAAAAGGAGGTAGTAATAAGTCCCGCCTCCAATTTGCTTCAGAGAGTTCTCCGAATTTTACAAAGCAATGCCTATATTGGTGAGTTTGAGCGTTATGACGATGGAAGACAAGGCAAATTCAAGATTGCCCTTTTAGGAAAAATTAATGAAGCTAAGGGATTGATTCGAAATAGTTATTATTTACCTCAATTTGAAGCTCTAGAACGGAGACTATTGCCTGCTCCAGGATTAGGTATCATTATTTTGTCCACTAATCAAGGAGTCATGTCAATGAAAGAAGCAGAAGAACGACATATTGGTGGACAAGCATTATGTTATGTATACTAATAATTTTAATGGTGGATTTTAATGGTAAAAACAGCATTTTATAAAGAAGAATTGGATATTCCAGAAGGAGTCGAGGTAGAATTAACCGAAAATCACCAAATTACAGTTAAGGGTCCGAATGGGACTATTACCAAGGACTTCTCGCATGCCAGAGGAATCACTATGGCACTGGAAGATAACAAAGTCATAATTTCAACAAATTTTCCAAAAAGTGGAACACTAGCATTAGCCAGTACGATCTTGAATATTGTTAAGAATCTAATAATTGGAGTGCAAACTAACTACAAATATTTTTGTAAAGTGTGCTATTCCCATTTCCCTTGTAATGTAGAAATCAAACCAGAAAAGAAAGAACTTCACGTAGTTAACTTTTTGGGCGAACGAGCCCCCAGAGTGACTAAATATTTGGATGATGTCGAAGTGAAAATAGATGGTGATGATGTTATCCTAATTGGACCCGATAAAGAAAAGTTAGGACAAACCGCTGCAAACTTAAAACGATGTTGTAGAATTAGAAAAAAAGATCCTAGAGTATTTCAAGATGGCGTCTATCTTTATAAAAAGCAAATAGGAGAAGAAGTTAGTTGGAAAATAAGATAATTTGAGGCGAATAATAATGGAAAAGAATAGATTGATGGAACTAAGGAAAAACAAAAAAAAGAAGAATCCAAAATTTCGAAGAGTTGAATCTTGGAGATATAAACGAGTAAAAGATTCTTGGCGTAAAGCAAGAGGTATTGACTCTCAGACAAGAAAGAAAACCAAAAGCGGAGTAAAATCTCCATCTGTAGGATATAGAAGTCCTAAAAAAGTAAGAGGACTACATCCCTCAGGATATGAAGAAGTAAGAGTCACTTCAATTAATGATCTTAAGGGTTTGAGCAATAAGAGACACGCAATTAAGATTTCTGGAAGATTGGGTACCAGAAAGAGAATTCCTTTAGTAGAATATGCTCAAAACAGAGGATTTAGAATATTAAATATGGGTATATCCCAACGAGAATTAGAAAGTTTTGAATCAATGCTCCAATCACCAATTGAAGATTTAGAAGATGATTTCTTAGAAGGAGAGGATTTGGAAGACTCTCTGGATTTAGAGGATTAAATATAATAAATAAATATGTGATTAATAATGAGTCTAAAAGCACAGAGAAGAATGGCAGCGGAAATATTAAAATGTGGGGAGAATCGAGTCTATTTTGATCCTTACTTAATTGAAGAGATCAAGATGGCAATCACCCGCGATGACATTCGGAGCTTAATTAAGGACGGTTTAATTAAAAAAAATTATAAGAAAGGAATATCAAATTATAGGAAGAATTTACGTCATCAAAGAAAAAAGAGAGGACTTGCAAGAGGATTAGGGAAAAGAAAAGGGAAAAGAACCGCAAGAACTCCTAAGAAAGAAGCATGGATGAAAAGAATTCGTGCCCAACGACGTGAATTGAAAAAACTGAGGGATCGAAAACAGATTACTATTGCTAATTACAGGAAATTATATAAAAATGCAAAAGGTGGAATGTTCAATAGCGTCGCTCAGATGAATAGATATATAAAAGAAAAAGGATTATTAAAAAGAGGACGATAAAAATGGCAAAAGGTCCACGATATAGACGTCCTTTGAGGAGAAGGAACGAAGGAAAAACAAATTACCATCGTAGATTGAAGCTTATAAAATCAAGATCATTAAGAGCCGTAATAAGAGCTTCTAATAATAATATTATTGTTCAATTAATTGAATCGAAAACAGGTGGAGACAAAATATTAATATCCGCCTTTTCTAAAGAATTATCAATAAACTTTGGTTGGAAAGCTAACACAGGAAATATCCCTGCTGCTTATTTAACTGGGTATTTAGCAGGATTACGCGCCAAAAAACTAAATTTCACTGAAGCCATCCTTGATCTAGGAATTTTTTACCACCACAATCGAGTTTTAGCAGCATTTAAAGGTTTATTGGACGCAGGTATAAATATTCCTTATCGCGAGGAGTTTTTTCCAGAAAATTTTGAAGAAAGAATTAATGGTTCTCATATTGAGAATTATGCAAAATATTTGAAAACTGAAGATCCCGATATTTATCAGCAGAGATTCTCAGGATATTTAAAAAAGCAAAAAATAGATCCCCTAAAGATGGGACAGTATTTTTCAACTACATTAAAAACAATTGAAAATAACGTTTAAAGGATGAGCTTAAATGAGTCGAAGTAGAAGTATGGAAGAGGCTTGGATCCCAAGGACTAAGCTAGGAGAGTTAGTACAACAAGGATTAATAACACTAGATAAAATATTTGCCAATAATTTAGTTGTTAAAGAGAAAGAAATAATTGATGTACTCTTACCACAACTCAAAGAAGATGTTGTAACCATTAAAATGGTCCAACAAATGACAGCCAGCGGCCAGAGATCGAAGTTTAAAGCAGTCGTACTCGTTGGAGCAGAGGGATTCATTGGAGTAGGTACGGCTAAGAGTAGAGAAGTAGGACCTGCGATAAGGAAAGCAATTGATAGAGCTAAATTATCTGTAATTCCGGTATTAAGGGGTTGTGGTAGTGGTGAATGTGGATGTGGTCATACCCACAGCATACCATTTAAGATTGATGGCAAATGTGGTTCAGTAAGGATCCGATTAATTCCTGCTCCAGCTGGAGTTGGTTTAGCTTGTGCGGATAAAGTGAAACAAGTCTTAAAATTGGCAGGAATAGAAGATATTTGGAGTAAAACATTTGGAGACACAAGAACAAGTGAAAATTTAGTAAAGGCAACATTTAATGCTCTAAAGAATGCTCATAAATATAATTTTAATCTCTAAAAATGAGTGGTGTAAATGATGGCAGAAAATGAAGTTATAGTTAAAAAGAAAGCAAAAGTAAAAGAAGAGAAGGTTCCCGAGTTAATCTTTGCAGTAAGAATCAGAGGGTCCCCCGGAATGAATAGGAAAGTCCTTGATACACTGAAAATGCTCCGAATGCATAAGCTAAATCATGGAGTTCTCGTTTGGGGCAAACCAAGCTACATTGGAATGCTAAATAAATGCAAAGATTTCATTGCATACGGGGAGATTGATCAAAAAACATTAATTAGGCTTCTACGCGTCAGAGGGCGAGTTGAAGGAAATAAACCACTCACAGATGAACAAGTAAAAAATTTAACAAAATATAATGATATTAAAGCTCTTGCAAAAGCATTATATAAAGGTGAAGTTCATTATAATTCAAACGATCTTTATAAGATAAAACCAATTTTTAGATTACATCCTCCCAAAAAAGGTCATAAAGGAAATATAAAGAAACATTATAACGAAGGAGGAACTCTCGGATATGTTGATAATTACATTAATGAATTGATTCATAAAATGCTGTAAACTATAGGTGAATAAAGAAAATGAGAAAATTTAAAAGCAAAAAACAAAAAAAAAGAGGAACTCGAACAGTTGGGTACGGGAGAGTTGGACAGCATCGAAAAACTGGACAGAGAGTCGGACGGGGAAAAACAACTCAGTTAAAGAAAAGTATGAAATCTTACTATTTAAAGCAGAAAAGATTGGGTTT
>SDNW01000135.1 GCA_004524725.1 Promethearchaeota archaeon | reverse complement strand
TTTTAAGATTGATGTAAATGACATCTATAAAATAGCAGTACGTCCCGAAGATATTGATTTTACCAAACAATGCAAAATCGCTTATGTTCTTAAGATTCCTAATTCTGAACGTTATGGCCTGCTTATGAAACTTTCAGATGATATTCCTAAGACTCAAGATCAATGTTTTGATGTAGCAAGAGATGATCCCGAAAGTGAAATTGGAGTGATTCAATCCTATAATTCTGAATCTCCAGATCAGCCCCTTTTGAGATATGGGGAGATTGAATTACAACTTAATATGTTTGCGACTATTGATAATACCTCACATGCGAAAGCACATCATCAAATACTTTCTTATATCGGAGAAAAAGAAGAGATTTTAGATGTTTTGAAGAGATACACTTCAATAAAAGAGCCCTTTCTATTCAGCAGAGATTAAAGCTAGATTTCTACTTTTACTAACTGCTTAATGGAAGATATGTTAATTATTTCATCAACCGTAATATTTCTAATCTTATCATAATAACGAGTAGTTAAAATCCCACCATTATTTTCTATTACTTGTAACTCGACGCTTTTAGAAAACGAAATAATACCATCAGAGTTTTCCTTTAGTTCTATAAGGAGACTCATGAGTTCTGCTTGAGTGATCCATAACCTTAACTTTTCAATGTCTTTATATATGACTTTTATGTAAAATATTCTTTCTTGCATCTCTAGGTAACCTTTAACTTAAATTTTTTAAAGTAAAACAAAATTATTCATGTTCCTTAAAAATATAATTATTTAGTAGCAATTTACTAATCCTTTTTAAACCAAAGGTATTTATTCTTTGATTTTGATGGTATACTAAAAAAAGGATGGCTATTATCTTTTGACTAAAGTTAAAGATTATTATGATATATTAGGTGTAGACAAAGATGCTGATCAAGATGAGATCAAATTAGCATTTAGAAAGTTAGCTAAAAAATACCATCCTGATTTAAACCGAGAAGATAAAAACGCAAAAGAGAAATTTATTGAGTTAAAAGAGGCATACGATACACTTATCGATCCAGTAAGACGCAAGATTTACGATCAAGCGGGATATGATCCTCGCAATATTGATTTAAGTGATATGTTTCACAACTATGATTTCTTAAGAGTTAGAGAGATAATTAGACAAATATATAATGAACCCAGAAACAATACGTATTATAAACCTCCTCCTGAAGGAATGTATATTTAAAAATTAAAATCAAAAATTCCTTGTTTTTATAAGATTTATGAATTTTATATTTAACCGTTAGTAGCCAGTAACTCTTCCCTCTATAGCAATCAAAAATAAAAGTGAGTTATTTTAGTAACATAATGTTAAGCTTAAACGAAAGCTTAATAATCAGTTAAATGTAATAAAATATTTTTTTTTCAACTTTTTCTGAAAATACCCATCTCAAATCTACAAGGATATTTAATATGGCTTCAATCAAATCTTCAGAAATTTTCTCTTCTTTTTTAAACACCCTATTTTTAATGGCTTTAGATGTAAATTTCTTTTTAGTTTTATTTAGAAAATGCATTAAACGAAAATCAATGTCATTTTTTTTGATAATATATAAATCTATACCCTCATCTTTAAACGCTTGTCTAACTTTCTGATAATCTTTTCTTTCTCCTTTATGCTTTATCTCATAAATAATTTCTAAAATGCGCTTTTGTGTAAGTTTTATTATTATGCACTCGATTGTATAATAAAGTGAGAGAAACCACTCAGGGATGTACAAACTACAGAATAAAAAGATAACAATATGAGCTGTTATGGTAATAACTTTCATCCCAACAGAATCATGGATAACACTCCACGAAAATCCACTGTAATACAAATAGTTCTGTATAGTCGCTCGAAATACATTATAAAGATAGATACATGAGATTGCAATAATAATTGCTTTTGCTTTTCTCAAAATGATATTTTTTTTGGTTTGTGAAGTTTGAGAATGAGGTGTAAATATAATTATAGAAATAAAAAGACTCATAGCTAAAAATCCAGTACATCCATTACTTATATACGTTAATGCATCAAGTGGAGTGGCGATGAACCAAGGGGAAGGATAGATTGGTCTATACCATGCATAAGCGTTCAAATTAAAAAATAGATTTAAGAAAAAAACTACATGTTTTGCGAATAATTCTTGCAACCAAATAATTTCAATATTCTCAACAAATAGAACTAGTAAAGGTACAGATATCATTAAACCAAGAGGTAATAAAATTAGAGCTCTGCTGGAGAAGCTATAGTTTTTTCCTCTAAATCTAATTTCTAATCTCATTCTTTTTACAAATTATCTATTTCTTTAATATTATGAATTATATTCTTTCGACGCTTTAAGAGAATATACTCACACTTATAAACCTCCGCTTGAAAACATTTAAGCTTGAACATTTAAAAATTAAAAATCTAAAATTCTCTGTTCTTTTAAGAATCATTACTTCCATGTTTTAGCGTAAGTAAAATGGTATGGTATGGGGTACATAATTTGGCGTAAAAATTACATTTTAATTCTTTTTTTTCGCATATCATACCTTTTACTTACTTGTTAAACTATGTAACTTTTGTTTTTAAATCTACTGCAAAAGATTCGTAGAGTTTAAATAATCTTTTCTAGAAAGGTAAGCAATTCAATATTAACGCCAAATAGCCTTTCACTTGTAGAACTTAGCCATAATTCAAGTTTGGGGCAAAAAATCCAGGGTGTAGCAGGTTTTTATAAAGAATTTCATAAATAGGGAAGATCATTCTTAACCTCAAAAGGATTATCGGTGAATTTGATGAGGTTATGAAAATCCTCTTTCGGTATCTGTAAAGTTTCAGTATTAACATTTGGATGACAACATATTAGTTCTGAGTTCCATATATCCTGATCAATCCAAAAAATTACCGTATTTTCTCTATCATTAATCAAACCTAAAGGTGATACTGCACCAGGAGTAATTCCAAGAAAATCTGAAAGATCATTTTCATCTGCAAAGCGAACTTTAGGGGCAGAAATCATCTTACGAAATAATTTTAAATCTAAAATTTTGTCATAAGGGATTGTTACTAAATACAGTTGACCAGATTTTTTATTTTTAAGCATTAAATTCTTGCAATGTGCTCCGTTAATATGTCCACTATGAATCTTAGCTTCCGGTACCGTGAATACCGCAGGATGAGTATGGAGGGTATAATGAATTTTGTGTTCGGCTAACCAATTAGATAATTTTTTTTCCATTTCAATTCATTTAAAATAAGGATGGAAGGCGTAAAAAATCTTCCAAATCCTATTTTTTATTTAAATAATCTTATCATTAACAAAATTAGAATTTCGATTTAGATTAAAATTATGATCTGTGAATTTTGTGGAAAAATTTTTCCGAAGATAAAAAAAGGTTGCACTGAGCATATCAATATCTCCCAAAAAGCTCAAAAACATGTATTTTGCTCTTCTAAGTGCAAAGAGGATTGGTGTCTTCATATTCAGAAGCATCCAGTAGGTATAATCTTTAGATGGAATATCGGATGTTACAAAAATCGATATTATTTTATCAAAAAAAATGTGATTATAAGATATCCTCCATTTACTGGAACAAGATTGAAATATTCTTATTTTGACCATTCATTAAATAGTGATATATCCAATAAGCATCCATAAACATATAGTACCGTTCCAAGTATCTTTACTATGAGAAAAATCATAGCCATCCAATTAAAATTATCACGAAATTAATGTTTAAGATTGTTAAACTAATACCTTCAAATTGGTTTAAATATAATGAAATCCTAGTCCTATATTGAATCCCTTCTAAATCAAATATCTTATAGATCGGTGATTAATGATGTGGCAGATGGTTCTTAATATCGTTTTTTTAATTTTCGGATATCTGCTTGGCTCTGTCAATCCAGGCTATCTTTTTGGAAAATTAAAAGGAATAGACATTAGAGAAATAGGTACTAAAAATGCAGGAACCTCAAATACTTATCGTGTATTAGGTATAGGATACGCAATACCAACTGCTATTTATGATACCTTAAAAGGAGTTTCAATCATGCTGATCGCCTTATCGTTAGGAGTTGATCCTTTTTTCGCTCATTTAAGTGGTATTATGACTATTGTTGGTCACATCTTCCCTTTCTATTTGAAATTTAAAGGAGGACAAGGAGTAGCTGCAGCAACGGGTCTTTTGCTCTATTATTTACTCGTTTATTTTATTGTGAATCCATGGTTCTTCTTAATAATTCCCTATTTACTCTTGATTGTAGCAATATTCTATTACATTTCCAGACGCGGTAATCTTTTAGGTGTCATGGTACTTCCGGTTCTAGGCTATGCGGTATGGATTAATTATCCTGCTTATATCGAAAATGTTTTTTTTACGATAATTCTAGCTCAAATCATCATAATTGGAATCTATAACATTATTAACCGTAAACTATTCAAAATAGAAGATGAGGATTTTCAAACTCGTTATTGGCGGGTGATTACACGCCCCTTCGCTTTCTTATTTATTGTATTCTTTATTATATTGGGTCAATTTAGTGCTCTGATTATCAATGGAATCGTCGCATGTGTTTTTATCTTTTTAGATATTCTTAGAATCTTCCATGAAAAATCAAGTGCACTAATGACTGAAAGAGCCAAGAGAGTATATAGGGAAGAAGAGAGGAAAACATTCTCATCAATGACCACATTTCTTGTAGCTTTATTTATTAGTTTGTTATTATTTGAGAAAAATATTGCAATCGCATCAAGTATTTTTCTCATATTCGGGGATACATTTGGAAAGATTTTTGGGCTAGCTTTTGGGAAGAAATGGATAATTAAACATAAAAAAACTCTTGAAGGTACCCTTGGATATATCGGAGCTATGCTAATATTCGGATATTTTCTATTTACTTCACTCGATCTTTCGCTTTGGATTCTAATAATCGGATGTTTAACAGCTCCAGTTGTTGAATTATTGTCTATGGGAGTTAATGATAACCTTACCGTACCAATAATCAGTGGTGCTATTATGACGGTAGCATTATTTATGGGAATTTAAACTGAACTTATTGCAATGTCACTAAAAGTGTGTATTAATATAAATTTGAATACACACTAATTAAAACTAATAT
>SDNW01000134.1 GCA_004524725.1 Promethearchaeota archaeon | reverse complement strand
TAGAAAAAAGTAGAACTTGGAAGGAAACGCATTCATCACATATTCTTGAAATCGTTTCACTGTATATGGATCCATTTTTCATCAATTTTACTATCAATTGTCTTGAATTATGTATTTTTAAAATAAGAAAAAATTAATAATTATTGATACACAGACTCATTCATAGAATTTATAGAGATTAAATATGAAAGTCAAATACGCTACTATAATTATTGAGAATATGGAAGAGTCCGTTAAATTTTACACCGAAGTTATGGGATTTGAAGTCGACAGCCAATACACTCCCCTACCGGGTGTAATCATCAAATTGTTGAAAGGCGAAGGGGATGCTATGATTGAACTCATAAAAAATACAGAACATGAAATTGGCCTCTTTTCAGTGGGAATTGAAGTTGAAGATTTAGATGCTACAGTTAAAGAGCTCAAAATTAAAGGGGCTAATATAACCATGGGACCTGTATCAATAACAGATGGAAGCCTCGCATTCTTAGAAGATCCAAACGGAGCCAGAATAGCGCTAATTCAGCACAATTAATCCACTTTTTTCAGAGAAAATCCCTACAACAAGAAGATAATTATAAAATGAATAACACAAATCCAAATTAACTCTTTTCGTAAGGCATAGCGATAACCTAAATTCATCCAAATCTTTCTAAAAAGTTCTTTTTTCATTTTTGTCCTTCGAAAAAGAGAATGAAATAAAAAATTTATATATTTTAACTTTTTTATCAAGTTTAAGTGAAGGATATCCCTTTTTCATGAAATTTACCCTACAAAATTAATCACTTTTTAATAGTAAAATGTCTGCATACGATTACACGTTTAAATTCTTATTATTAGGAGATGAAAGTGCAGAAAAGAGCGCTATTACTAAGCGATATTGTTATAACATATTTAATCCCTCTGAACGATTAACAATCGGGGTTGATTTTCATGTTAAACTTATTGAATTTAAAAATAAGAAAATTAAGTTACAAATATGGGATGTTGGAGGAGAGGAACGCTTTAGATTTCTTTTACCTACCTATAGTTTGGGTGCGAATGCTGCGTTTTTGCTCTATGACATAACAAGACCACAAACTCTTGATAATATAAAGGAATGGGTTAATATTATACGCCAAAAAGGAGGAGATATCCCAATTATGTTAATTGGAACGAAACTTGATCTTGCTGAAGAGAAATCCCGAGTTCCAAAAGAATATGGGATTAGAGTTGCTAAAAAAAATAAATTAAGTTCATTTGCAGAAGTGTCTGCTAAAACAGGACAAAATATTAATAAAGCATTTGAAATATTAACAGAATTGGCTTTAGAACGAATAGAAGGAAGAGATTATAATCAATTTATTATAACGGATGGAATTCCTTATGAAGAAGCTAATATAGAATTCGTTGAAACAAGTAAAAATAATACCCATTTCAAAATAAACGATTATCTTTCTCTTAGATTAGAAAATGATAAAACAAATATCTATGTGGGTGGAAGATTATTCCGTCAATGCAAGTATCTTTTATTAGATATAACGAAAAGTGAAAGTAATAAATTGAAGAAAATTGATTCTATTGACGAAGCTGAAGCTGAATTGGATAAAAAAATGGAGTTAGATCATTCTATCATCTCACCTGAAACAGAATTTTGGGGGCATCGTTCGAATCTTCAGGCATGGTACGAAAGTGATTATGATACGCGCATACTTCATCGAAATTTAGCCTTCCCATTATTGAAAGAACTTGCAGAAGAAGGGGATAATCTAGCAAGAAATATATTAAAGCAAGAAATTGCCAAACGACTTGAAAGTGGTTATCCATCGGTTGTATTGTATTTAATTGAAGAGGATTATTATAAGTATTTACGTAACGAAGAATTGGATACAATTTTTGAAAACCTCCAATTATTAAAACATTTACAAAAATGGTTCAAATTCTTCTCTGAAGACCTTAAAAAAAGAGTTATCAAGAAATTATATCAATTACACTGCCCTTATTGTGGTTGTAAAGTTGAAAATAATCAAGTGCAGAAGGTCTTAAAGGGTAAAGGACTTAGATGTTTGTATTGTTATAGTTTAATTATAAAAGATGATTAAGATGGATTTAATTTAATTTTTTACAATTCGGGCATACGGACATACCCTCATCCAAAGGTGCACCACAATACTGACAAAAACGAACAACCTCATACTCAACTGGAGGTTTCATTCTTAGTACTTGCATCTGACCTGCTTCGTGAGCATTATCGGGCGGTTTTGGAGGATTGAATATATAAGGAAATGGATCAGCTCGAAAAAATGGTCCAAATCGCATGTTTTTATCTGCAGATAAAATTAAGATAGCATCTGGACTTACTTGGCGAACTAAGAGATACCATTGCTACTCGTTATGTATAATTGATTGAAATCACCGTTCTGTATAGTGGAGATTGCGTTTTTAGCTATTGAACATAGTGCAGCTGTCATTGCAGCAAACTTTGTCTCATCAACTTCGCGAGGTAAAGCAGCTAAAATCGGCAAGCCCTCAGTGGAGACTAAAGCAGCAGCATTTACTTCTGGAATCGCAGATAATAACTTTTTCAGTAAATCATTGAGATTTTCAGGGGGTTTTGGTGGTTTAGGGCTATAGGGGTACGTTTTCCATGCGAAGCGATTTTTTATTTGTTCAAGATCAATATTGATATCATTTAATGCCCCCTTTAAACTACCGAGTTCACTAAGATGTGCTTCACCAGTTTCAACTGCATTTTGCCTTGATTCAGAGTGATCTAACATTAACCTTGTTAACGCTATAAATGCCTCTTCTACATTTTCTCCCGTTTTTGCACTACACTCTATAAAGGCATCAAGACCTCTTGATTTCGTAATTTTAATAGCATCATCCGCTGGAACTTCTCGATTTTCTGCTAAATCCGCTTTTCCTCCAACTACTATTATGGGAAATATGTCTTCTGCACTGATTTCTTTTCTAATAACCTCTAACCAATCATTTAAATGAGCGAGGGAGGCATAATTTGTTATATCATACATAAAGATAGCTCCTCGAACAGCTCTGATGTAAGTAGGAAGCAAAAACTTATAACTCTCTTGTCCCTTAAAAGACCAAATCTGTAATTTTACTTGTTGACCGTCAACAGTAAGGCTTTTTACTTCGAAACTTACTCCAAGAGAATATGTATTTGTTTTAATAAATAAATTCGTTAGAAATCTCTTAACTAATGTACTTTTCCCACAACCTGGATCTCCAAAAAGGATGATTTTAAAAGTCGCATCATACATTCTTTGAAACTTCCTCTTAGAACTCGAATTTTATCTTATCAATTCAACTATAAAAGTAAGAACATAAAAAGTTATACCATCATGTAAATTGCCATTTAATTTGTCAATTGGTTCACACTTGACTAGTATTTGATAATTTTTGTCAAAATCGTTATTATTACTAAGCTAGGATACGCTTCTATAAATAGTTATTTTAAAAAAAGATCTTATCCAGACTTGAGTAAATAATTAGATGATTTTTATTCATTTTAACGGATTATGAACCGTTATAAACTCTACGTTTTCAAAACCTTTATCATTGGTAATGATATCTTTAACTTTATGGCGATTCATGGAATAAATGATGGTTGAGTCTCTGCCACCAATCGAAGTTGTCGTCCCGTACTTAAATAAAATCTGTAATACATTATTTAAATCAGAAACATGTAATAAATTATATTTAAATTCGATAAAGGGATATCGTTCATTCAATAATATTGATGCTAATTTATACCCTTCATTTCCTTTTTTTTTGATTAGTAAATGAAACAATTCAATCAAAACAAATTCATTTATTATGAAAGAATTTTGAGCATCTAAGATAAGCTCATCAAGATATAACTTTATCTGCTGGTGGTTTTTAGAATTTTTGACGAAATACCACCACAATATATTAGTATCGAGAAAGAATGTTGTCATATTAATCCTCTACCTCTTTCTCCCATATTGATTTTGGATCTATTTCATCAGGCTCTGACACAGAAATGGAGCCCGAAAACTGGTTAATGAATTGAGTCCTAAGATCTTTTGAATCAGATTTCTCCATCGTATTTATCTTATTAAGCAACGCATGATAGTCTTGAATTCCTAATTCAAAAATAATTTCCAAAAGCTCTTTTTTACTAAATTTCTTATTTGTATCTAAGTAGACGCGGGCAATAAGCTCATCTAATTCATCTTGTCTGTCAAATTTTATGGTTGCCATAATCACCTAGTGACTTAGTGACTTAAAAACCTATCTTAAATTATTAGTATTGAATTAGTTCAAGCCCGCATTTATTGTTATTAAAATGGGTCTATCAATCTTTCACTAGAATTCTTAGTTCAGTAAAGTTATTTAAGTATGTAATACATATTTACATATATGAGAACGAATATTGTTATCGATGATGAGTTAAAGGAGAAATGGTGGGAAATCAAAAGAGAAGCCGATCAACTTAATATGAAAATCGGAGAATATATTATTTTCTGTCATGATCTCAGAATAAAAACAAAAAATAAGGATAAGATTCTTGAACTGCTAAACGATCCTTTAAAGGATGGATTGAAGAATATTGACGCCATAAAAGCTAGCAAGAGCATGTGGAAATCATGAGAGGGATTGATTCCAATATTCTTGTATATGCATTAAATGAAGATCTCCCAGAACATTTGCCCTGCAAGGAGTTATTAGTTGATATCGTAAAGGGAAAACATATTGTTAGTATTCCTTCCATTGTTTTTATGGAGAGTTTTCACGCGTTAGTTAAAGCATTTAAATTTAAAGAGATTGAAGTCAAAAAGAGGCTAATTGCCATCATTGATTCGAAAAATATCAATGTATTGGATGTTTCTACTTCTTCAATTTTATTGGCATTTGAAATTGCTAATAAGTATAAAACCGGAGGAAGAGACTCCTTAATCGCAGCTTGCTTGCTCGAAAATAATATTCAAGAAATTTATTCTCATGATTCCGATTTTGATAAAATAAAACTTATCAAACGAGTCGATCCAATCAAGACTTAAATAGCTAAATTTAGGGGTGAGTTAGTGGAAAAAAATCGAAAGCATAAGCTGACTAAGGAAGATATCTTCAAAAATTTAGTTGGTTGTATTGATAC
>SDNW01000133.1 GCA_004524725.1 Promethearchaeota archaeon | reverse complement strand
TCTGATTAATAAGGAGGTTTTTCCGACCCCGCCAGGACCAAAGAGCGTAATTTTGAACTTATAAGTTTCAGAAATGATAATAACCTCTAAGATAATTGAATTAAACGAGTAATTAAATATGGTTTTTTATATTTGATATATTATCTTACGGATATTTATATGTTTAGAATTATGGGTTTTTGAGCAATATATATCCAGAGAAATAAATTAAAAAAAGGAAAAGTCATAATGAAGAGATTTTGACTCGCCTTATACTTAAAAAATCATTCTTTCTTTTTTATCCTTTTCACGCCCTCTTTAAGTTCTTCTTTAATTATGTGGGATTCTTTTTTAATTGTTTTACCTGTTTTTTGGCCTATTCGTCCAATTTGTACCATGATCCATTCGGGAGTGCCCACACCACCTGCAAACTCTATCCAAATATACAGTAAAAAGCCCATGAACCCAACAAACGCAAAATAGATGAAGGGAAAAAATATAATATTAAAAAATCCCACAAACAAAGTAATAAAGGCATAATGTACCAAAAACATGCTTAAGGAAACTTTTCCATAATATTTCAACATGCTTATGAAATTATTATTTCTATTTTTAATATCAAGATAATAAAAACTCACAGCTATTATAACTAGGGCACACCCTAAATTGTACCACATGTTTGGACCCCTTCCTCGTATTAAAAATTCTGGCATCCCAGGGAATCGGAAACTTGGGATAATCATCTGTGAATTTGCAATTTTTAATAATTGAATATGGGGAAATTCGTTTTCGGAAAGAACTGGGAGACCGCTTGCTGGATCATAATGATATAAAGTCAATCCTGTAGCAATTCCATATAAAACTAAAAATAACCCCCAATAAAAGAAAATACGAAATAGTGTCGCATATGCTTTCTTACCTCCGTCAATCATCGCGTCATATAAATATTCACCAAAAATGGTCGAGATGAAGCATATTGACAACCAAGGGATTAAGGGGGTCATAGGTGCGGGGGAAATGATAATATAATGCAAAATCGTTAATATAGGATTACCAGCATCCTTACCGGTGGTTAAAAAATTGCGGATAGTGTCTGAGGAAAAGATGATAAAAATCCCGATGATAATACGAACCACTTTATTTAACTTTAAAGCATAAAATGAAAAGATTTGAGAAAATCCGATAAACATTAAAATGTTCCATCCCCATAGGTTTAGGGGAAAGGGAACCCCCTCGATAGTAAATTCTATAGATATTAAATTAAAGAAAATGCCGATAATGGCAATTACTAATCCTCGTGTTACGATCCTGCTTCTTATAACTTTATCGGGTAATACACCTTGCTTTCTTTTAATACTAAAAATAACACTGAGTGCGGAGAGAAAAACAAATAACGAGGGTCCAAGAATATCCAATAATGCATAAACAATTCCATAAAGATAAATCCATTCAGAATCAAACCAAGCTGAACCCGTGTGCGCCAAAATTATGAATACAATTGCGAAGCCTTTGACGAAATCTATGGAGTAAATCCTTTTTGGGCTGGAGAAATCCCTGATATCCTCTACTGGGACTTCTTGCTTCAAGTAGTCAAAAAGAGGAACGGAATCCATATCAACTTCTTCTTTTTCTTCCGATGACATTTTTAATCATGAAAATTGGTAGTAATTGTTATATTAAATTAATAATAATTTAGTATTTGAATATTTATAATTATTTTACATGAATAAGATGTTGGATGTCAATTCTTTTAACGGGTTTTGAAAAATTTAGTTTATATAATAATAATCTGAGTGAGATTCTTGTTGATAAATTTCCAGACAATTTCTATCATCATTCGATTGAAAAATTAATCTTCCCCGTAAAATGGAAGCAAAACTGGCAATTTATTAAACAGAAGATTGAGAACATAAAGTTTTTGCCTTCTATATTTGTTTTAACTGGGATTCAAGAAGCAAACTATATTTCGCTTGAAGATCGAGCATATAATTTCAAGTTTGGTTTGGATGAGGAAAAGCATTTTAAATGCAGTCTTATAACCATAAGGAACCATCTTTGTCTAAAATCGAATGTAAATGTAGGACAATTATTAAAGAAAACAAAAATTCATGAAGAAATTAGAATTTCTGTTTATCCTGGAGTATATTTGTGCAATTATATTTATTATCTTATATTAAAATATTACAAAAAATATTCTTATGTGATATTTATACACTTTCCTAAAGAGGGGTCATTTTTCAGCTGCTTTAGAACACTAAATTCAATAATCACAACTCTAATTAATATGTACGACTCTTAGGGAATAGTTAATTGAATTACTGGATTTTCATAATTAAAATTAAATTAATATTTGTAGTTTTTCTTATAGTATTTGAATATTTAGATATAATACAGTAATTGAGTGATGACGAGATGCAACTAAAAAACTACTTGGATTTTAGGTTATTAGGGATCATCGGAGGTTCCTTCTTAATATTATCTGAATTTCTCGCTTGGTTCTCAGGTAACACTTTACTCGACCTTTTTATATTATATCTCAGTTTAGAGATAGAGTTCTCGTTTTTATATCTCTTTCCGATTATAAGTGGAATAATCTGTGTATTTGGAGCAATCCTTATCTTATATAATGAGGAGTATAGGATAAATACGGTTATAATTAATTTTATTGGTCTGGGATTTTTTCTAATTTTCCTTTTTGAGTTGATTCCGAGAGAATTTCCGTACGTGGTAAATGCAGAGGTGGGATTTTATTTTGCGATTGCGGGAGGAATATTGATCTTCTTTGATATTATAAATATACTATTATCGAGGGAAAAAGAGTAGGAAGGGGTTTCACCATTAAAAAAAATAAGCAAGAGCAAGCGGAGAGAATCGAGGAGGGAAATAACCTCGAAGCAAATTTTTATTATGCCTTAGGGCATGAATTGCGGCGCAAGATTATCAAAATTATAGGTGATAATGACTACTCCTCATTTACTATCTTGAAAAAGGAGTTAAAAGTTAGTACTGGAACCATCTATCATCATCTAGAATCCTTATCTCAATTAATTGAACAAAAGGAGGACAAGAAATATTATTTAAATGATCTTGGAATCCATGCATATAATTCATTACAAGACAATATTGAGACCTACATTACCAGGGAATTTTCAAAAAAGGAATTTAACTCTCCAATTTTAAAAGGGTTAATGCTTATTACGCCAAAAAGGTTCATAACTGCAAATAAATTTAATTATCTTCAAGTGGTAATAATAAGTTGTGGTATCATAATATTGGGAGCAATATTATCATATTTAAATGAACTATTTCCTTTATTTTTATACTTTGGAGATTTTTATCTAAATGTGATGGGACTATCAAGTGTAATAACGAATTTACTTCCTCTATTTTTTGTTTTAAATTACTTGGTTTATTATCTTATCATAGAGGGTTTATGTCGTTTATTCTATAGGAAGAGAGAAAACGCATTAAAGTTCTTTTTAAGCTTTTCATTCATTTTTCTCCCAATGCAGCTATACTTAGCTTTGCATTATCTGTTTTTAATCACTAACTCTTTAGAATTGGCAATAATCAGTATTATCGACAATGTAGTGCTTATAATTCTCCAAGTATGGGCCTTATGGATTCAGACATATAGTTTAAGTGTCTATAAATATATTAAAATCGAAAATTCACTCATTATCTCATTATTAGTACATTATGGCGCGTTTTCTTTAGTTTTGCTAATCTCCATTTAATTGAATAAAATCATAGTTTTTCAAATGATCTATGATTTGGTTTCTCCTTCGTTTAGAAGTAGTAATATCTCTAGTTTTTGTAGCAATGAAACAAGAATATCTATCAGAATACGTTTCATCTAATAATACGGGGGGAGTAATTAGTTCAGGAATTTCTTCAATTAAGTTAGTGATAATTTCATCTCGAATTGAACTTATAGTCTCCTCTCCAATATATTTTAAATCTAACCGATAATATTCGGATAGATGATCTGGAGGGTTAATTGTTTTTCTAATTCCTTTCTTTCTTAATTTAAATAATAGTTGAAGCGGATTGGTGTTGTATATATTTCTGATACCTAAATACGATGTAGTTAGTCGAGGGTTTATTTCAATAAATTTGAATGAGCCATCGGGAGTTAAGATAAAATCAATGCCAAAATATCCTTGGAAATAGGAAAAATCTAATTGATGTAAGATTTTCTTTAGAGCTTTCTGGGTTTTATTGCTAATTAGTGCAGGACTCATACCGCCATTATATTGTGAATCAATACTTCCCTTAGGAAGTAGAATATTCTGAGTGTTTAGACTCAAAATATAGGGTTCAATATGTTTTTTTTCCAAAATTCCAAGCAAAGAAATACTCATATCAATACCTTCAACATATTCTTGGAGAATAAATGGTCTTGAATTTTTCAGAAAAAAACTCTCATTTTTAAAAAATTTATCTATTTGTGATTTTTCGTTTATATGGAGGATCAGTTCTGCTCCAACACCATCTTCGGGTTTAATAATTATTGATTGATTTAAATCATAAAACTTATCATAAATAAAATCTAAATCAAGTTGATTATTACAAGTAGGGATTAGGTATGTTTCAGGAGTCGGGATATGAGAACGTTTAAAAAAAGAATAAGTCCTCATTTTTGATGCACCAATTTTGATACCTTCTAATCCTATACTATAGATTTCTTTCTTGTAGCTACTAGCAATTTCTGTGAGGTTATAAAGTATGTTTGAAAATTCAGGTGCAATTATAAAGCAACCATCTGATTTTAAGAGCAATTGCTTATATATTTCTAAATAATTACAGTTTTCATCAATTAAAGCGAGTTTATTGACTTTTAAATAACGACTCAGAAATGCTATCCTTTTGTCTAGAAGAGTATAAATTTCAAAGTTAAGGTCATAAAAATCCTCTATTATGGATTTTAACATACTATATCCTTCGCAAAATAATGATGAGGGCAGTAGCATAGTATTGTATCCCCCCCCCGAGACAAATTCAAAAATGAATATTTTCTGCTTTCTCATTATTTAGACGTGAACTCGCTAATCAAATAGAATCAAGGATCTTTTTCATAAAAAGATTTAGATAGATTAGTTTTAAAACAATGCTTAAATTATCTTTATTAACTGGAATTTAAATATAAAATAGGATCAAATAATGATAACTCCTTTTGAAGACGAAG
>SDNW01000132.1 GCA_004524725.1 Promethearchaeota archaeon | reverse complement strand
CGTTCTTTAGAAGAGTCTCTTCAAAAATTTTCTTCCTTTAATAGTAGCTTAGTTGACAAGTTCCGTCAAATGGATATTGAAGTTCAAACTAAACGATTATGCTCTCAACCTATCTTATCGTATGATGAACAAGTCTTTGATCAAAATCTTAATAATGCATTAGCCAATATTCACGAGCAATTAACACTCATCGAAAATTTGATTACTAAATATGAGATTGACTATTTTTCGTCATGTGCCGTCTTAGCTGACATGCAAATGGCAAAATATGGGATATATGAGAGCCTTTTCTTGAATGAAGTTCCAGAATTTATTAAGCGCAAGGAGAAGTTTTTTTCATCATTACACGTTGCTTCTAACGATAATGGGATTAATTTATCCGCACTAAAATCAGGAGCGAAAATCATTAAGAAACTTTCAGAACCCGATCCCTTTGATAACTTAAGGTTTTGCGTAAGCACTAATGTTAAACCCGATACACCCTTTTTTCCCGCAGCCTACCACCTTTTAGAACAACCCTCGTTTGCTATCGCTTTAGAAATGGCAGATGAGGTCGTAGAAGTGTTTGAAGATGCCCATTCCTTTGAAGAGATCCAATTTACTTTAAAAGCTAAATTTGAAGAGATTTATCAAAAAATAGTCCCTCTTTGTGAAAACATAAGTAAGGAATTTGACATTTCCTTTCACGGAATCGACATGTCTCCCGCACCTTATCCAAAGATTAAACAAAGCATTGGAACAGCAATCGAAAATTTAAATTTTGAATATTTTGGGGCTCCTGGTTCGCTCATAGCCGTAGCAATAATAAAGAATGCGATTCCCATTAAAGAAAAAACAATAGGATTCAGTGGATTTATGCCTTCTGTATTAGAAGATTATAGTATTGCAAAAAGTTTATCAGAAAATCACTTTAATCTTGACACACTTTTACTATATGCGACTATGTGTGGTACAGGCCTTGATTGCGTTCCCTTACCTGGAGATATTACTATCAAAGAATTATTTTATATCTTATTGGATCTTTGTACCATTTCATTGCGATTACAGAAGCCCTTAACCGCCCGTTTAATGCCCATTCCAGGAAAAAGCGCGGGAGATAGAGTAGAATTTGATTTTGAGTACTTTGCCCCCTCAAAAGTGATGGATATAAGACGCTTAACAAAAGAAAATGATAATGACTTATTTAGTAGTAAGCAAAAAAGTTTTAAGTTCATATAATATAAAATTAATTACTCTATTGTGATTTTATGGACATGAAGGAGATATCTAATAAAGAAAGTAATAAACTTATTTTCTTTAATCAAGCACTCGAATATTTTGATTATCCAGTCGACGATATCTCAAATGAAAGTGAAAAATCAGCAGAAATGCTTTTTATAGGTGACTCTGATTTACTTAGGGATGAGATGCTGTCCGAGTTGGATCATCTTAAAGAATTGATCATCAATAATCCAGATGCGAAAATTAAGGCTTTAAGCGAGGCAGAGAGAAAACTATTTTTCGAATTTATTCGCACTTTCTCCATATGTCCTATTTGCGGGAATCAAAATCACTATTTTCATCTTAAAAAGTTCTACTTTAGTGAAGATAAAAAAATTATAAAAGAATCATTGCTAAATCTAATGAGACTTAACTATAAGAAATTTAAGCTTAAATACGGAGTTCCGTGTTGCAATTGTTTTAAAAAATGTTTTGAAGAAAAATTAAATGAATAATTAAGAAAAATTCTCAATAACTTTACCACCAGATAATATTTCATAAGATATCTGGTCATTTTTTATGATTTTTTTAACACATTGAGCTTGAATAAGAAATTCCATATTATAATCAAATACGTCCTCTTGTTCAAGAATCTTATTATCGATAAGATCTTTCAGCAAATTAACTTTTGAAATAGAACTTACATTATTTAGACGCTTAAGCATTTCTCTTCTAATTGGATGGTTAACTGCCTTAAGATGTTGAGCATGCCCTACTTTTTTTGGTTCACTCATAAAAAATCCTCTTTTTGTTTATTTTATTTTAAATATTCTATGACTTTCCCTAATTGGGTAATTTTATAATAGATTTTCGAATCTTCATCAAAATTTTCAATGCAAAGCGATTTTACCAGAAAATCTAAATTGTATTCTAATACAGAGAGATCAGATACCAGTTCTTTATCAGAAAGAACTTGATATATCTCCTCCTTTAAAATTTTCTCTCGCTCATTTACAATATGTAAAATTTCACGCCGGATAGGATGATTCACGGCTCGAAGATATAGTCCATGAAAGTATTTACTCCCTTCTAACGTTTCGGAATACTCTTCGAGTGATTTATAATTTTTAAAATCAAACTCATCGGGCATGGGGGAAAAAGCATATCAATTAAGAAAAACTTTTAGTCTATAATCCATAAAAAAATAAACAAAAATACAAATTTGATATTATTATGAATTTTGAAGATATTAAGAAAATTCTGGGTTCTGATGCGGAAAAATTACTTGATCACACGTGTACCGGAATTCCAAAGGACATGATTCATCAACCCGGTCCTGATTTCATGGAGAGAGTTTTTGAACACACCGATCGGAATAATTTAGTTTTAAATAATATGGAACGCCTCTTTAATCAAAGAGGTAGGTTAGCTGGGACAGGATATGTATCGATTCTCCCAGTAGATCAAGGGATAGAGCACACTGCCAGTGCAAGCTTTGCTGTTAATCCTTCCTATTTCGACCCCGAAAATATAATTAAATTAGCTGTTGATGGAGGATGTAACGGAGTTGCGTCGACATTGGGGATTTTAGGATCGGTGAGTCGCAGATATGCTCGAAAAGTACCGTTTATCGTAAAATTGAATCATAATGAGTTACTATCACAGCCTACTATATCTGATCAAACCATGTTTGCAAGTGTAGATCAAGCTTTCGATATGGGGGCTGTAGGAGTGGGTTCTACCATTTATTTCGGCTCGCAAGAATCAAGACGGCAAATCCAAGAAACTTCTGAGGCATTTCGATATGCCCACGAGTTAGGGCTTGTATGTGTGCTTTGGTGTTACCTAAGAAATCAAAAAGAATTCATTAAGAACGGAAAAGACTATCACACTGCTAACGATTTGGAAAGTCAAGCAAATTATCTTGGAGTAACCATCGAAGCAGATATTGTGAAGCAAAAGATTTCGACTTTATCTCGTGGATTTTTAGAACTCAATTTTGGTAAAACCGATAAATTAGTTTATGAAAAATTAGCTACTAATCATCCTCTTGAATGGAATCGTTATCAGGTGGCAAATTGCTATATGGGTCGTGTCGGATTGATTAACTCTGGCGGAGAATCGGGAGGCAATGATTTGCAAGATGCGGTAAAAGCAGCAGTCATAAACAAACGATCGGGGGGAATGGGATTAATCTTAGGAAGAAAGGCTTTTAAAAAACCAACACCAGAAGGAATTAAAATTCTGAATGCAGTACAAGATGTTTATTTATGTAAGGAAATTACGATCGCATAATAAATTCCTTTTTTATCTTTTTTTCTCTAATTTAAGCGAACAAACTGCAATTATTGGACTACAATAATTTAATTAAATTAGGTAAATGTATAGTTAGTATACATAAACGATTATAAAAAAGTGAGATACGAAAATGGGAAATCATAATAATTATCCTAATCCCCGTGAAAATCCATACAGAGTACAAGCTCAACCTAAAGAGAAGAGTGTTCCTATAAATCAGCAGACTACTCGAATTGATTTTAATTCAAATCGAATTTGTCCTTCTTGCGGGAAAATTATTAGTTTAAAGCATAATTTTTGCAAATTTTGTGGGGTAGATCTCAGTGGGCTTCGACCGATGCAAGATGCTGATCGGACGATGCGAGAACTTGCCAAAACAGCGCTTACTGATCCCAATGCGGACGTAAGAAAGGATGCTGTGGATACTCTGGGAGATTTTGGAGAATATGAAGTATTAGGGGTGTTGGCCTATATCTTGCTTAACGATCCCGACGAGAATGTTCGTAAAGAAGCAGCGGATGAGTTAGGGGATCTCCACCATATTATCTCTCTTGATGTCTTAGCGAAAGCCTTAAAAGACAGGAGCCCGATTGTAAGAAAAGAGGCAATTGAGGGCTTAAAGAAAATTAAAAAGAAAAATAAACCAGAAAAACGAGAAGATAATGAAAAAGTAAAAGTTGAAAAGCAAGAAGAAGTTAAAGAAAAAGAGGAGTCTGAAACACTAATCGCTCAAGAAGAGAAATCTGTTTCAGTCGATGAAGAACAAAAAGAGCAGGAATTCAAAGAAGTTGAAGACGAAGACGAGAGTGAGCCTTTGGAAGAAATTGAAAGAGAAGATGATGATTACTATAAAATATAGCCCTATTTCTTTTCTACTTTTTTAGTTCTAAATTTTAAAATAGAAAATTTTATTCTTTCTCTGGTTTATTAGAAGGAATCTTAGGTAATTCTCTTCGAGGAATTACTTTTGGATTATGATTTTGTACTCTCGATCCAGAAGTATTTGTACTTTGTGCTCCTTTTCGTTTTAAAACTTCCACGGCCTCAACAATCCCTTTATTATGATCTATATAAACGCGTAATTTATTATTATCTAATTCCACGATTCCCTCTGGCAGCTTGCTCACTTTTTCCCATACAATATCTACCATGTTTTTTCCTAAAACTTCGGTAACTTTCGAGACTGCCCCATAAAGAGTATGACCTAAAATTAAATTTTGTCGCTCGTAGTTTGTGGGAATATCTTGGTTTAATATCTTCTCCTTAATTTTTTCCGCTTCTTGCTCTGAAAGACCAATTGCTTTTCTTATTCGTGACGGCTTTAACAATGATTGTTTGCCTTCTCCAATTCCAATAGAGGACATGACCACATCATCGCTAGTATCCTCTAAGATAGGAGAGTAATATTCAGTCTTGGTTCCTTTTCCATTGGCTAACTTTTGCGCTTCCTTCATCCGGTCGCGTTCTATATTCCTTATATAACGCATATCCGGTAATCGTTCAGTGGCTTCCATTGATTCTAACTTAAATGCATTTAAGAACTCTTGGAGTTCATCACCTTGGTCGATGGACACAATTTTACATCGATGATATCGTGCATCAGCGATTAACTCCTTTTGTAATTGCTGAGCCACTTTGGAACTAATAAAACGTTTACGAACTGGAGATTTCGAACCTTTCCATATGAAAATCCTT
>SDNW01000131.1 GCA_004524725.1 Promethearchaeota archaeon | reverse complement strand
TCCGGAATTCGATTTCCAATAAAGCGCCCGTTCCCTTCAAGGGATGTAATTCGAATTTTAAAAAAAGAGGGGGCAAAGTTCTTTATTGGTTCTGATTCCCATTCTTTGGAATATTTTGAGCAACAAATACCGAAAGTAAAAGAGGCCTATCATCTTATTAACTTGAAATAGTTATCAGAGAAGGAATTACTAATGAAAAAATCATATTTATTTGAAAAAATTGACGTATGGGATAAAAATATTATACTTAAATGGAATGGATATGGTGGCAAATTATTGGCATTTTTTCTCCGAATCATATCCTTTCTCGGTAGGGAAACGATATGGCTCATTTTAATAGTATTTTATCTTTTTATTTGGTATGATCCTATCTTATTCTCTCATATTGGCTCTACATTTTTAGCAGGACTAATCTTGATTGTCCCAAGTAAAAGATATATTCATCGTACTCGTCCATTTGAAAGTTTGAGCAAGATAAGGGTATTAGAAAGGAAACCAAGCTCGGAAAGTTTTCCATCATGGCATGTATACAATGTGGTATCTCAAGGATTGATGTTTATCTATCTCTTTAATAATCTTGTAATCATTTTAGCTGCTATTGTGTGCTCTATAATTGTTGCAGTATCAAGAATTCAATTAGGGGTTCACTATCCCAGTGATGTTATCGCAGGAGGGTTTTTTGGTATACTTGGGTTTTTTCTTGCATTACTGTTTATCGCACCGATATCTTATGTAATACTAATCTTTTTTGAAAGTTTGATACCCATACCTCCTCAATATCACCAATTAAATAGCTTATTGTTTCAAAATGTTTGGTATAGTGCTTTATGTTCAGGATTTATAATTATTATTTTTATTATAGCTAACTTCAAATGGTTACGGGATTATTTTAAAAAAAATTCTAACGCACGAAAATTAGAGATTTAATTTGCGTTTCTTATCAAATAATTGTTTTAACTCGTTTAGGACTTGGGATCGTGAATCTGCGGGGTTTACATGTCCAGTCGCCTGATTTGAACTTGATATACCTATTGGAATACCGCTTTGAGCAATTTGGAATGCTCCACTCTCAATAGCTCTCAATCTGCTGTCAAGATCATTTAATTGTTTTGAAATGCTTTCTGAAAGGCGTATTACAGCATTCATAGTCTCCTCAAGGGTTTTACCAAGGCCCTCAACCTTTTTTAAAGTAGGATTGGTAAGTGAATGTGCTGATTTCATAACATCCTTGATATATTTTGAAAATTCGGGTTCATTAGAGATGAGAGAATATATGGAGGTAAGATACGCCTCAAAATCAAATCCATACTGTGTTAAAAGCTGGTTTAGATTATCCTTTAATAGTTCAACACTTAGTTCAATTTCGGGATTGCGTCGTAAGTCAGGATCATGTTTATGGATATAAACCATGATAAAAGGATCTTCTTCGAGCATTTTTAAAATCTTAAGAATATCCTCAAAATATTCAAAGGATTCAGCAAAGCGTTCGGGATCTTGAATATCAATTACATAGATAAGGAGATCAATCTCAAGAAAATATTGCTCGGGTTGGGTTAAATATTTGTCTCGATATTGTTTTTGGCCACCCATATCCCAAATAAATAATTCTACGTCAGAATCTTCCATTTGAATATTTCTTCTGTCTACTCCTTTTGTTGGAGCTAAAGTTGCAAGGTCTTCTATTCCAAGCTTACCCCCAAATTTATTTAAAATCGCTGTTTTACCCGCATTATCTAAACCAACAACGATAACTTTTTGTCGAGCTTTTTTGAAGAAGTCTTCATCATCTTTGATATTTATTATAATGGAGCTTATGGTAATGGCTTTTTGGAGATTTGCTTTTAAGGAAGGATTTTTAGCTTTCAATTCTTCGAGTTTATTTAGGAGCTCTTCTTGAATTTGAGCTGATTTAATAGGATCTTTCGTTGATTCAACTGTATTAATATGTTCAAAGGGATCCTCTTTATTTAATGTTGCTGCATCTTCGATAGAAGTTATATCCAAAATATCTTTTAATATTTTAGCTTCATTTTTATCCAAAAACTTATAGGAATATATAGGAAGTTCTTTCACATCCGTAATTGTTTTAAGCTTGTTAATCTTAACGGACTTCTCATCTAAGAATTTGGAAAAAATATTAATTATGTTAGATATATTTGTTGCCATTATGATCTCAGCAAATTAATGATTTATTATGGAATTATAATATTTAATTCTAATTTTACTTTCTTTTTAAGATAATAGTTAAATACTTAAAGATATAAATTTTCTCTAGAGATTCCAGTTCACATGAAAATTTAAATATGTATTTTATTTTAACTATTATACTCCAAGTTATATAATTCCAATATAAGAATTTAGATTTATAATATTTTATGCCGTCACATTTTGAAGAAAATGGATTTTTTGAGGAGAACAAGCAAGATTCTTGTTGCGACTCCCCTAAAATTTCAGAGGAAGATGGGTTTTACGTCTGCTTAAATTGTGGTTCGGTTTTTAGTAGAGTTCTTGATGATTCTCCGCGCAGGGCTTTTACCCAAGAGGAAATTCAAAAACGGAAAAGTAATGAAAGAGTGTATAGTCCTATTGGCCCCAGAACCATAATTAGGGGAAGTCGTGATGCGCGCGGTACGTTACTTAGCCCAAAATATAAATCTAAATTTAATCGATTAGCAAAAATCCATCGTTCATTGACGACCAGTTATGAGCGAAATCTATGGATTGCATTACCAAATTTACAACGATTACAGAAGCGGCTCGGGATACCTGATACCGTTGCCGAGGATGCACTTCGTATTTATACCCAGACGGTAAAAAAGAAATTGACTATGGGAAGAAGTATCGATACACTACTATCCGCATCTATTTTTTGCGCGCTTAGAGTACATGGGATTCCCCGAACCGTTGAGGAAATCACGAAGGTTGCTCAGATCCCGAAAAAGAAGGTAATTAAGAGTTATCGCTTGATTTTAATGGAAGTGCTACCGAAATTGAATTTAAAGGTACAGCATTTTACCCCGGATAGATATGTGGATAAATTTAACGATGAGTTGCAATTATCTATGCAATGTAGAAATGTGGCCGTAAAACTAATAAAAAGTGCCAAAGAACACGGTTTCAATTCGGCAGGGAAAGATCCTAAAGGAATCGCAGCAGCTGCGATCTATATTGGTTCCAAAATATGTAATGAAAATAAAACGCAGAAAGAGATCAGCAAACTCGCACGGGTAACCGAAGTAACGCTTAGAATGAGAGTAAAAGATTTGATGAAATATGCGGATACGAACTAAAGTTCTTCCGCGATATTAATAAGTGCTTTTTCCTCTTCGAAAATTGGTAATACATCCAAAAGATCTTGTATTTGTATTAAATATTTATCTACTTTATTTCTTTTCACAAAATTGATCAATTCTATGCACCGAATATAGAAAGTTTCTTGAATTAATCTTTTATTTAAGACAAGTGAATCTAAGAAAGTTCTGATATTTGATTGGATATCCTGAAGGGCTTGATTTGCCTTTAAAAAACTTAATCCATGCAATAGCATCATTAAAGAAGCGGTTTGTAAGTCTTTTCGTTGCGCCATACTTTTTGCTAATTCATAATATTCCATTCCTGCTTCTTTAAATTTCTCATCATTAAGCAATTCTATTACCCTATTGTAATAACGTTTTCTCATAGGTGTTCGTTTGCTGAGAAAGTCTTCTCTTTCTCGAAATACATCTCCACGCATCTGTTTTAATATGGCAAAGTTTTGATCTAGTTGGATTTGACGTTTATTGATCTTGCCAAGATCTTCTCGAGTAAGCATTTCTTGATCTTCATCAATTTCTTTGCTTTCTTTTGGTCGTAATTTATTTAATATCTCGATCTCGGGTTCAAATAAAACCAGTTTTTCGATGAGTAAATCCAGACCATAGTCAAAGAGCTCATTCAATTCATTATCCAAAAGGAAAAAAAGTTCTTTCGTCAATTTTATTTCGGGTAGTTTTTCAATGTTGGATTTAAACCGTTCTAATTTGGTCAACGTCTCATAAAATTTATTTTTCCCGAAAGTAAAATTTTGATAAGTCATTAAAATTGCAGTTCCGACGATCAAGCTTACTGCTGCTTCCTTTTCAAATTTCTCGATCAGTTTTGGGATTGTTTCAAAATAGTCAAAGGAGGCATTTTCCAACTTACCGCGTGACAAATCTTCCAATGTAATTCTCCAATATTGATTCTTCATCAATTTTCTTCGAGCGATATCTTTTTTTTCTTTACTAATTTCAGAGGCATATTGTTCAAGTTCACTTTTGAGTT
The DNA here is from genome assembly GCA_004524725.1 of Promethearchaeota archaeon. Classification (GTDB taxonomy): domain Archaea; phylum Asgardarchaeota; class Lokiarchaeia; order Sigyniarchaeales; family SOKP01; genus SOKP01. The sequence goes on along the minus strand of SDNW01000131.1, from coordinate 907 downwards.
TTCCGAGTTCTAAAGTTTTTTGTACAATAGTATCAATCGTCTTTTCTTTTTTAGGAGTCTTTCCTAGATAAAGATATAATAAATTCATTTCCTCTTCAAACAACGGAAGATTTTCCATTAAAGTAACCGTTTCATTTAATCGTATCTCATCTTCATATGGGATAATATTGACCAAATAATCTATTAACGAAAAAGCAAAAATTTCAGAGATTACCATCCCCAAACTCGTGAATTTCGATTTGAATTTTAGAATATGTGCCTTAATTTCGTTAGATCTATTTTCTATAAGAAGGATAAGGCTTATCATGGCAAGCGAAACACTCGCCAAGTTATATTTGGTGATCCTTATTAAATTGTCAATACTAGCTTCATATTCCTTAATCGCTGAGTTACAATTCTCATCATTAATCATCATAAGAGCATCCTTGAAGTAAGCCCTCCGATATCCCTTTCTTTGATTGAGTAAGTTTTGGCGATCAATGTTTGCACTCTGGGCTTTCTTTTTCATGAAAGAAAACATATCACGAAGGCTCTCTTCCTTATAAGTGTCGTCAACCTTCTTAAGTTCTATCTCTCTTTTTTTATCATCTAATCTATTTAAGCTTTTATGTAATTCTTCTTTGAGCATCTTATTTTCAATCTGTTCCAATGAAGCCCTAGCACCAGAAAGATCATCTAATTCAGTATAGGTGATAAAAATATCCTTATAGAGCTCGTCAAAGTTACGTTTTGTTTGATCCAAGTAAGCGGTATTGATATCCGTAATCTTTCTAATGAGATTTTTGGTCATATCGATACCTTTCTGATTCTTTTCTATAGAAATAATTTGGTGTGCCTTGTCTGTTAAGAATTTGATATATATTTCACCAATTTGTTTGGATTGCTCGTAAAGTAATTGTTCGCGATA
>SDNW01000029.1 GCA_004524725.1 Promethearchaeota archaeon | reverse complement strand
TGGCATACTTCAGTGCAATTACCACATTCTGAACATTGGTAAACAAATTCTGCAAGTTCTTTGCTTAGAGGAATTTTACCTTCTAAGATGCTTTTGAGCACATTCAATCTTCCTCGAGAAAAGTAGATCTCAAAGCCTTGATCCCCTTTAGCTTCTTTTATAGGACAGGTTAAATATCTGCCGACAACAGGACGAATGGCGTATCCACAATCCCCACAACCCTTCTGCAATTCAATAAGAAATTTATGAATTTATACAAGAGAAGATTGCTTTCCATTCTTTTTTTAAATTTTTAAGATCACTCATTAGAAACTCTCAATATAGTCAAATTAGAAATAAAAATATCTTATTAGTATAATTTATTCCTAGTAAATTTAAAGTTAATATATGAGATTTATGATCAGTGAGTAAATAAATTTAAAAATTAATTGAATATTTTCCGCTTTTAAAAATTATGATTTTTGAATTTAATATATCCGATACGAGATTATAGAACGATTCTCTTGCTTTTTAATGGTTTTCTTTATTTTTAAAAATCCATTCATTTTTTCAATCAGCTATTTCACAAAAATGGCTCTCCGAAACATGATATTATGGATCCATCGCAAAAAGTTCCTGAGTTAGACTCCATCTTCAAGACATAATATGATCGTGATCTTTGAAGCGTTTCAATTTCAGTTATTCTTGAAGAATTTCACCCTCTTGCGCCATTTGTATACTTGCAATCCAATTAACGCAATTAGCCCCACCATGCTGAGGATCAAGATGAGAGGAGCGAAATCCATTGGATACCAACTCGTGATCTTGAAAAAGGTTATTCCTTGTGCAGTTTTAAATACATTTCTATCAACTATTCCATTCTCATTAAATTTAAGCTCTAACGTATAGTCCTCATTGCCATGAAACCTGAGTTCCATCGTATTTCCCGCAAGAGTCACATTTTGACAATCTAAGACATCAATTAAATCTCTTAAATAACCACTGACTGGTGAAGCTACAATCATGTCTTCAAGAACAAGATAGAAAAGAAACTCATCCCCCGAAACTAGCGGTAAGCTATAATTTAACGCTTGGACATCGGGATCATCATTGAATACTTGTCGAAAATCATCATAATTGGTTAACAAGTATTGATAATCAAGAGGATCGAGTATCACATATCGGTAATAATTCTCGTCTGGCTCGTGGTCTAACTGTTCTGAGGTGAATTCCCATTGACTATAATCCAGTTCCCAGATCCAAATCCAATGCTCATATCTCGTATCAAAGTATGAACTATTATACCCGAGAGTATGGAGTGTCCAGTAATCGACATCAAACCACCGGAAGAACATACTCCTAAACAGTTGTCCCGTTCGAATAGGGTAATAAAATCCACTTGTATAGAGCCGTTTAGCAACATTTCCTGTTTTATTGGGTGCCCCATCAAACCAATCCTCGGGTGATAACGAATTACCAATCGTATCATTCCATTGTGATAAATCACATGCATCAATCTGAAGGAACTGAGCACCTCGCTGATTTGTATAAGAATATTGGCTCTCTTCCCAATAAGGATATCCCTTACCTTGAGGATTGATGATTATCAAAATCAAGAATATCATCATAATTGCTAGCCACGAATTTGAAATGAATGACCTTAACTTCTTTCGGTGCCAAGATTTGCAATAACTTTTCATTCTTAGATGCATTTAGCCCCGCCTCCTTCGAAATATGATGTAAGCTAAGGCAATTGAAACGAGAAAGTAGATGAAGAGCGTGAGCAGTGCCCCTTCCACGGTAGGAAATGACCAGAAATGATAATTAGTTTCAGGATCAACATAAACCCTTTCTTGGGCCATGAAATCTGGCTGTACTGATACGGTGACGATATTGAACACGTACATTAATGAATAGAGTGGCTCCAACTCGGGAAATATTGCTTGACCTATGGATTGGAGGATAGTGAAACCGAATAAAAACAACGCTAGGGCTGTAATGATGACTGATAACGCGGATGGCATGAAAGAACTCAAAAGCGTGACGATAGAACAATACGCTAATAAAAACAATGAGAGAAAAATGAAACTGATAAGCGGAGTGAGCACGATAGGTGGTCCATAAAAAAGGAATGCAAAAACCGTCATCATCGCGTAAAGGATAGCGACCACGATCAGGGTCAAAATATAATTACCCAGAAACTTTCCGATGAGAATTTGATGTTTTTTTAAGACTGGAAGACGTAAAAAACCAACATTTCGCTTATATTCAGTGCAAATCACCCCAGAAAACAAAAGGCATGAAAATAGTGGCGCAAGAAATGAAAAAAGGTTCAAAGAAATGGTGAAAAAAAGATAGGGACTATCTGAAATAAAACCAAATGGGAGCAAGATGGTCGGTAAGAAGCCACTGAATACCATAAGAAATATCGAAATGATAGTTATGATAATGAATCGAATCTTATGGAGTTGCATTTCAAATTTCATGACCTGGAGGATTTGGGTTAAATCATTCTTGACTAGCTTATTAAACGCTTTTAACCATGAATTGACCTTGAATAATAAACCCAGCAGTCGGGGATCTATGTGCTTCATTAGCTTATTGAAGTGATCGAAAATCAATTATTTATTTCAACTCCTTTGATTTTACTTGCGTACTACCAGTAGTTTGGGCATATAATTTTTCTAATTGGCTTCTTTTTGGCTCATAGAATTCAATGATTTCAAGTTCTTCTGCAAATTTTTCAGAAAGAAGCTTGAAAATATCTCGTTTATTTTCACGAGACCCATCGTAATAAATAGTCATGCTCTTATCAGTAGAATCGTAAGATAACATGGTTTCTTCTTCAATCCCATTGCTGCTGATCCCACTAAGATTCCTTATTCCATGCTCAATGCGAGTTAAGACTTCTTGTTCACGATCTTTCTTGAGTGGATGATATAAATCGATTCGGATTTGCTTGGTCTTAAACCGCATCTCTAAGTTATCGATGGTATCGAATCCGATTATCTTTCCCTTGCTGATGATGATGATTTTATCGCAGATTTCCCTAATTTCATCTAATAAATGGGAGGAAATTAGGACAGTCTTTCCCCTTTCCTTGAAAGACTTCATATATTCTCGGATCTTGATGCGTGATTCAGGATCGAGTCCTGTCTGCGGTTCATCAAGGACGATTAGCTCAGGTTCATTGAGGATTGCTGTGATGAAAGCGAGTTTTTGTTTCATGCCCTTAGAAAATTTCTTGATTTTCATATATTTCCACTTATATAAATCGAAAAATTTCAGTAAATGATCGATGCGATGTTCGATATTGTGATTTGGATAATGTCTTATGATCGCGAGATGCTTAAGTAAAATCCAGGGGTTAGTATTGTAAAAATCAGGGATGTCAATGAGAAAACCCTGTTCAACAAACTCTTGGGATACGTGATGGGCTTCTTGAAATATGCCCTCTGAATTCTTGAGCAAAATCCTCCCCGAGTGGGGTTTTAACAAGTTTGCAATGATCTTGAGGGTAGTTGTTTTTCCTGCTCCGTTTGGACCCACTAAACCGATGATTTCTTGGCGCTTAATATCAAAACTCACGTCATCTAATGCCACGAGGCTTCCAAACTTTCTCGTTACATGTTCGAATTTTAAAATCGTGTCTTTCATGCAAGATCACTCACACTTAAGATTAAATTGTGTTGTTTTTGCATTCATTAAGTTAGTATGTTATATTTTATTTTTTAAGCCAGAGAGCATCTATTCGGATTTGTTGAAGATGTATTAAGTAAGAGTACTTTATAATATTTACTAAGGTTTCTTTTTTATGCCATAAAAGACAAGAATTTTATGAGGAAGCGTCAAATGGGTTTGTATTTTGAGCATGTAAATGTGATTATATGTATTAGATTGAATAGAAATTAATTTCCATATATGAAATTATGGTTTTTCATTGTTTCTTCAAACTTTTTAATTCGGACATTATTATTTCCCCCAAAAATTAAATTTTCCTCGACTTAATATCATATTTGGATCGAGCATTTTTTTTGTTCTTTTCATGAGATTATAAAATTCTTCGTCATAGGCTCCAATATCAACCATCAATCGAGACATCAAATCTCCCATCATGTACCATTGAACTCCTTTTTTGGTCACTCGCTCTAATAAAGATTTCCATAATCTTAGATTTACCTCATCGATTTCTGGATGTACTTCCCCGTCATATACACTCCAAAAACTAGTAAAACCACATGTGATTTCCACGTTATTCCCATCAATAAGTAAAATAGGTCCACTTCCTGCAATCGGTCTTATTTGAGTAATATCAAAAATTTTACGTATATCGTCATTATGTTCCATATCCCATTGATCAATATCATCCATGATGTTTGGATAATTAGCGACCGGAGTAAAACATTCAGCAGTGAGCGGTTGCATCGAAGGATAGATCCCCCATAAATTATGATAAAATTGCCAATGCCCTTGCTCTGTATAATGCCATTTTGCGATGTTTCCATCAGAAATTTCAGAGCCTAAGTACTCGCATTTGTTTTTTTCCATAATTTTGTCTAATTGATTTTCTTTTGCTTGTAATTCCTGCTCTGAATTTGCTTCTATAGTGTAAAAGATAATTCCTCTCTTTTTCTTCAGATCTTCAAATAAAGGATAACATTTTTCTTGAGTAACAATTCGAATAAGAAGATCCATGATATACATAAGATCGTACACATCAATTCCCCGATGTCTAACTTCAGACATTATCTGAGCGGAAACTTGGCGTTCTTTTCTGGGTAATTGGAATGTTTTATAGGCAGCATACTCTGGTTTGGGAAAAATTTGCAGAGAAACTTTAGTTTTTATTCCATAAATTCCATTATCTCCGCAAAATAAGCCGGTTAAATCAGGACCATTTCCAAATCGATTGAAAGGATATTGAGAATATTTATTGGCTTGAGACCCGGTTTCGATAATCTCACCAGTAGGTAAAACTACTTCTAGAGAGACAAGTTGGTTTGTACATGCTCCATACTTCGCGCATCCTCCACCTCCAACTGAGTGATGAGAAATTCCTCCTCCAATCGAAGCCGTCATACCAGATCCAGGTCCCATACACCCCGTATAGAGTCCAAAATTACATAAATAGTCATTTAATTTGGCCCAAGAAATCCCAGCCTCAACAGTTACTACTAAATTATCCTGATCTAAGTTAAGTACATTATTTAAACGTTTCAAATCAATTACGATCCCTTCATCACCAATAGGCTTACTACCCCCAAATTCACAATCTCCACCTCCACGGGGGATTACAGCAATATTCTCCTCATTTGCTAATTTTAATATTTCGGAGATTTCAATCTCATCCTTTGGTCTAATTACAATATCTGGAACACCTTGTAATACAAGGTCAACATTTCTTGAGTAACTATGCCGTATAAGAAGATCGTTTGAGATGTGTTCCTTTTTGACAATATTTTCTAACTTATGATATAATTCACTCATTTTAAAATACTCTCATATAAATCTCGATTTTATATATTATATATATTAAACTTTTATCCATTTAAACAATTGAGAGATTTATTCTCATTAATGTCAAAAATCAATAAATTACCCTCTTGGGTTCTATAAGGGATTTTAAGATTTTTAAAAAATGGGGGGAAAATCAAATGAAATTAAATGCATTTCCAAGTATCGACCATAATATGGTACTCAACTAGACCTGCAGCTTTAGAATCTGCATCCTCATTGACTTCGACTCTAATAACTTTACCTTTTACTTCTACTCTTTCCTTGCAAGTAATATGATTTTTAGTATATATTATTATCTGATATCCATCCTCTAAATCAAAATAAGATAAATAAGGATAGGAATTAGTAGCGCTTATGATATGTTGCCAAATAACGTTTGAAATTTTACCTGTAATAGTAATCGTTTTACCTTCATTTTGTGTTAGATAATTTTTAGTTTCTTGATACATTTTACCAGTCTCGTTTTAATTCATATTGATTTTAGTGCTTCTTTTAAAGATTTTTCAAAAAGTATGCAAATCATATCTGCTTCCTCATCGTTCATCACAAGAGGAGGTTTAATCTTTAACACATTTTGAATATAATAGCCTGCTGTGGATAAAATCTGCATTTGCTCACCAAAAAAAATTCCGTTTTTCCAAGCTATATGAATCATCCTATTTAATAAATCATTATGAGGTTCTCGAGTCTTTTCATCCTTTATGAATTCAACTCCGATAAAAAGCCCTGGTCCTCTAATATCTCCGATTTCAGGGAAATCCTCTGAAAGATCTCTCAAGAAACCAGTGATCATCTCTCCTAATTTAGCTGCACTCTCTGGTATCTTGTATTTCTGCAGAATCTCGAGATTAACCAAACAAGCTGCCATAGCTAATGAAGGTGAAGAAAAAGTTGAATGTTCTTCAAATTCGGTCAATGAACGCAATTTTGATTTACCGACAGTAATTCCTATGGGAACTCCTGCCGCTGCTGCCTTAGTTAGGGTCATAATATCAGGAGATATATCTTTACCATATTTAGCTTCATACCACTCGGTCGCAAACATTTTTCCCGTACGACCAAAACCAGTCTGAGCCTCGTCATAAATAAGCAAAATATTATTATTCTTACAAATCTCTTTTAATCCCATTAAAAAATCAATCGGTGCGGGAATCATACCGCCGGGACCTTGAATAGGTTCGATTATACATCCAATAGGAGTTCCATTTGTATAAAGTTCTATTTGTTGACGAACCATCTCTAAACACTCCAAATTGCATGATTTATCTCTTTCTCCACCTAAACCCTCCCTATAGTTCCACGGACAATGATAGCAATAGGGGTAAAAAGTTCTTATCCAATGTTCTGTTCCAAAACCTGAAAATCTCATAGGAAGTCTTTGCGAAGCGCCCATCATAACTAAACTTGAACCATGATAACCCCTTCTGAATACAATGAACTTATCGCCTTTCTTATTATTAACCATGGCTAATCTTATGGCACATTCGAGAGCCCATCCTCCTCCTGAATTATTAACACTTACTCTTCCTCCCTTTAATTGTCCCGGTGCGATTTCTGCGATTTTATTAGTAAATTTAACTCGAACTGGAGTTAAAAAATATGACCACGCATGAGTAGTTATTTGTGATTGCAATGCTATTGCATAGCTGATATCTGGGTTATTATGGCCGAGATTATAAACCCATGCTTGAGACGTACAATCCAATATCTCTCTTCCTTCAAATGTTTTAAAATACACTGATCCTGGGGCGGTCCCCCCCATATAAACAATATCCCGATCTTTAACTAAAAGATGATCCTTCTTACATTTATCAATTTCATCTTGGGTTAATTTACTGAGTAATAATTCCTCTATCTCTTCTTTTGACAAATACCTAGGTTCTTGCACGTTAACACCACTTAAAGTGAAAATAATTAATATTACATCATCTTTAGTAAATTTAAAGTTATAATTTTAAATCTAATATGCCAGATTTCAAGAATAAACATTATTTAATCATAATATGTGTTATTATATGTTTTATTCCGCTCTTTTTTGGAATATATATTAAATATTTGTTAGTTAGTCAATTAAATTTGCTTATATTAGCTCTAATAGTTAGCGGTATCCTCTTTTTGTATCTATTAGGGAAAATAATTGGGAAATATGCATACACAACTAAAAGACTTAAAGTGATGGTTCAGCATGATCTTATCTCAGCATTAATCCACAAAAATGATAATTGGGTTCTTTTCTTTTTTTTTCCTTTAACAATGGTAATGGAAGAATTCATATTTCGATATTATTCTATTGGTATAGTCCGAGATATTATTCATCTTGGAATCCTTGAGAGTATTCTTGTTTCGAGTTTAATATTTTCATTATATCACATCCATTTTTGGTTCAAATTCAAAAATATCAGCATCACCATTATTTTTATAAGTTACTCCTTTTTCTTAGGATTAATAAATGGATTTGTTCTTTTAACAATAGGCTTGCCTTTTTGTGTTTTAATCCATTATTTATTGGCATTTATGTCGTATTTCAATCTATCAAATAAAATCAAAAACCTGGATTGACACCATTGAAACTATATTTTCGATCATTGCATAAAAGAGATGTTCCTGCTGTCCTTGATATTAGTAAAGATATTTGGGAAGGTGACGATTACGTACCTTTTGTAATACATGAATGGCTTGGTGATCAAACAAGTCTGAACTATGGAGTATTTAAAGATCCAACCATGAATGATCTTATAGGTTTTGGACGAGTAAAAGTTTTGAATGAAAACTTAGCTTGGTTGGAGGGAGGGAGGGTGAAAAGTTCATATCAAAAACAAGGAATTGGAAAAGAAATCATGCAATATGCTCTTAATTATGCTAAGGAAATCGGAGTTAAATTAGTCCAATATGACACATCATCGCGAAATGAAGGATCAGTAGCATTAGCTATGAATTTTGGATTTCAAAAAAAGAAAAGTATGGAATTATTAGGATGCAAATACAATGAAATAAAAAAAGACGGTCTAATATCTACAGAAATGAAAAAAGTCGAGAAAAAGGAAGCTAAAAGTATCTATCGCAAGTTAGATACGGGATCAGGCAATGAAATCTGCATTGGATGGGCTTATGTTCCTATTGATAATTTGACTAATCAAAATTCTGTATGGTACCACAATGATAAAGCGATAATTCAAAAAATAAAACCAAATGTTAGAGCATTTCATGAGGCTCCTTATAATAATGAAATATGGTTAATTGTTTATGGAAAGTCTAAAGCTGGATTCAGATTAGTTCAAAATGTAATCTTAGAAGAGAAATTTACTAACAATTTAGAATATTATATTTTTTGTACTCCAGGTTTGGTTCCAAAAATAAAGGATATTGGTTTCTCATATTGGGATAATCAAAGATTACAAGTAGTTCTTTATGAGAAATATATAGTTAAAAAATAGGATTCTAATTGCTAACTTCTTGCTAGTTCTGATGAAGTAGGGACTTTTGGCTGTAGATTTAAATTCTTAGCGATATTCATCAAATTTAATACACGTTTAGTAGTAATGCTCCCGTTTTTACGATCATTTTTACTACAGGCAGCTCCTCGGAACCCAGTTACATCGGTCCCTAGATTATATATTATCGGAAGGTCTTCAGTTTTAAGTGAACCAGCTAATGCTGCTTTCAACCCTAATTTATGGGATTCATCAACGAACCATCGTAACTCATCGATTGTTAAAAAATCAAAAAGACGCCTCCCATCTTTATTTTTTGTGTCTAACATAGCAATATCTGCTCCAGCGGATTTTATAATCGAAGGTATTTTCAATGGTTCAATCCCATTGTATAGTTTCGCATCAGCAAAACCAGCACCGACGACTATCACATCTGGATTACTTTCTTTTACCGCTTTTACCACATCAGACATCAATTTAAGGCATTCTTGCTCTGTTTGAGTTCCATATAACCCGATCTTTACATAATCTGCTCCAGATATGACTGCACCAACCGCTGCTAATGCTGCAGTGCCAGGCAAATTGGGCATATCCCCTATCGCAGCACTTACGGGATAATTTTTAGCTTTGGTTTTTACTTCTTTGATAAACCATGGTGCGGCAGCTCCCAAAGAACCTTCATCAGGATTTTTTAAATCGATTATATCCGCTCCACCCTCCATACATGATTGTAATTCTTCGATAGAGCGAATACTAATTAATACCTTCATTTTATAAGCACATATTAATCTTTTCGGTATTCATAATAAGAATTATTTATATATATATTAAATTTTTCGAACCGATATTAAGGTTTAGAGAGATAATATTCAACTTAATGATCTTTTTTATAAGCTTATCATCAGTGTTTATAGGAGAGCTCTGTTTGGTTAAAAAAAAAGAAGGAAAAAATTAATAATTTTCAACGACAATTAGACTAGACTTATATCCTTTTCCACAATTGACGCAATATACGACACCGTTTTCAGAAAGTTGATGTAGCATTTTTTCTGAAAGCGGACTACCACATTCACTACAATATGCAGCATTAGGATTTATCATTTGTAATTCAGAGGGAATAGGGTTTATTTCTTGAGATACATTGCTATTTATATTAAGAACTTTCTCTTTTTCTTGTTCATTTATGGGTTTTGGTTTCCCCGAAATAGCGTAGTATAATTCCTTGAATAGCTTATAAATTCCTAAGAATATCGCTTTTAGCAGTAAGTAAGTTCCTTTGAGTATATAATAGACTAAATAAGCGACACCTTTTAGAATGTAATAGACTAAGACTCCAGCGATAATTAAAATTGCTACAGCCCCAAAGATGACTAAAATTTGTCCATAAATAGGAATATTAAGAAACCATGAAGCAAATTCTTCCCAGTAAATTAATACTTGATCAAGAATCGAATTCCAATCTACCAATAATATTCACCTTATCATTTAATATTTTTAATTATAATTAACAAAAGATCAAGGTAATTAAAAAAAAAAATGGAGTCCAGTTTTTAGATCTTAAATTACTAAGAGAACCGAAATTTGTAATTAAAAAGTTAGGAATTTAAATCATGGAAATGTGAATAATAAAAGAAAAAATCAATTTTAATAGGAAGGTCAATATGGAGCCAATCCATGAGTCTAAAAGTTTGTCTATTTCTTGTCCAATTTGCCGAAGCAAGAAGATTATAAAATTACCAACATCTATTGTCGATAAGTCGAAGCAATTAACCACTATATCGATTCCAAAGGGAAAAATCTGCAAGCATCATTTTCAAGTCTTTATAGATAAAAACTTCATTATTCGAGGTTTTCAAAAAGTAGATTATGAACTAAAGGAAATCCAATCAACCAAGCAAAAATTACAAAATCATAAAGAGATGACCCTAAAGGAAATTTATGATGAATTCTGGGAATATATAAGCGATGATAATGAGGCTTTTAGAGAATTTATTTCTAAAGATATAAGACGGAAGAAAAATTTGAATGATGACGAAATTCATAACCCATATGGAACAGATTTTATACCACACGTTTGTAAAAATTTAGAATAGAAGGTTAAATCGGCAATAAATTTTTAAGAACGAAATCGTAATAATTTATTTAAATGAGTTTGGGTGGTTTAATAACTAAGGAATTTGGGAGAATCAAATCCGATAAAAGAACATTAATACTCTTATTTTTAATTCCAATAATATTAATCTTTATTTTTGGACTCACCACTGGAGTGGGACCCACTAAATTTTTCACGGCAGCAATCATTACTATGGATGATATACCTACTTATGGAGATTTTCCTTCGAATTCATCAGAGTATGATGATAATTTTATTTCAATAATGCAAAATAATAGCACAACTTGGACTCTTCACCAATATTTTAACAGTACAGACGAGAACGAATATATATCGGCTTACATTGCATGCTATAATCTCTTAAAGAATGAAATTGTTGATATTTTTGTCGTCCTACCAGAAAACTTTTCTGAATCTGTGGCTAAAAAGGTAAATCCAATCTTATTTTATTATATTGATGGTTCCGATTTGAGTGCGATATCTGCAGTAGAGGTAGCAATCCAAGAACCGATTGCTCTTTTTCGAGCAGAAGCGGATTTATTGGCAAACTTTTCTATTATGGTTCCATATCTAGAATTTGATGTCCCTTTTTGGGAATCTCAACTGTTAAATTATGCAGTTCCGTTAATCTTACCGATTATCATCCTTGGTACTACTATGAATTTAACATCCCTTTCCATTGTCTCTGAGGGACCACTTCCAAGAATGCTCATTACCCCAACTACAAAAAGAGATATTATTTTAAGTAAATTAATCGCCAATTCAGTAATCATGTTTTTACAGTCCACAGAAATTTTTATTATGACTTCCTTTTTTGGACTATATAGTTTAGGTTCTTTGTTTTATTTTTTCTTAGCCTTAGTTATGATAGGATTTTGCGGGATCTGCATCGGATTATTTATCTCTGCTGTGAGCCCAACAGAGCAGGGAGCTAATCAAATGTATTTGATTATGTTTATAGTGATAGTATTATTTTCAGGTAATTTTTTACCTCCAGAACTGATTTCGCCAGTAATGCAATACATAATTAACGTATTACCCTTAAGTCATGCAATTCCCTTAATTACAGATATAACATTGAAAGGGCTTCCACCAAATTTAACCCATATTGCATTTTTAAACTTAGATTCATTAATATTCATCGTTTTAGCTTATATTATATATAAATTTAAGAGATTAGAGGTGTAAAACGATGAGAAAAAATGTAAGATCTGATAAAAAAATTAATATGGTAAAATTTCAGAGGAGTCTCTTTCGGATCATAAGACAAATGAAAAAGGAATTTCTTTTATTACTTACTGATAAATTCAATATGCTCCTTGCAATAGTAGTTCCACCCCTGGTTATTTTTCTTTTTGGGTTTATGATGAATAGTATCCCCGAAGGGATACACCCAGTAGATTGCGTAGTAATTTCATATGATTCAAATGTATATATTGATGAAGGGACCTTTAATGAATCACTTAGAGACGATTTTACTCTCCCTTATGTCAATGCGGCTAATAAATCAGAGTATCTAAATCTAATTCACTTTTATAATGCAACTGAAGAAATCTATGCTATGGAGAGCGCTAGAATGATGTTACTAGCAAGCGATATTAAGGTTATTATATCTCTCCCCGTTGGTTTCTCAGAGTTCATAACTCTTGGCTTGCCGGGCTTAATAGATTGCATACCAGATGCCTCGGATATAAAGACTATTCAAGATAATCTAAATGCGGTTTTTGATTCGGTTAAAACTTTTGTTAACGATAATAATTTAACTCCCCAGTTTCAACTCACGGGTTACGAAGAATTTACTATTCCCGAAGGATATAGTTTCCGATTTAATTATAACATTACATTAACTCTTTCCTTCATAGTATTTGGAGTTTCCATGGTATTAACTATTCTAGTTGTTGTACAAGAAAAACCCGTAGCGCGATTATTGCTAACTCCTGCCAAGCGTTCGGAAATTCTTATTTCTAAGTATCTTACTTATACTCTTATCCTTATAATTCAAGTAATCCTATTAATTATTAGCACTTTAGTTTGTCGCCTTTATCTAGCAGGCAGTATATTAGACTTGTTTATCGCATTATTTACTATAGGCTTTACCGGACTATCTATGGGGATATTCATCAGTACTCAAAGTAAAACTAAAACTGAGGCGAATCAATTATTTTTTGCAGTGTTTATTGTGATCTTATTGCTCAGTGGTATATTCATTCCAATTGACGCCATGCCGATTTATTTACAGGTTATTGCATATATCCTGCCATTATCTCACGGTGATCCCATGATTCGGGGCATCGTTACCAAAGGGAAATCAGTTTTCGGGTTTGATTTCTTTGCACTGTTAATATTAAGTATAATATTAGTTCTTATATCATTCATAATCTTTAAACGAAGAAAATACGAGGTCTGAAAGAAGAATGGTGGAATCATCGACAGAGATCATGGTAGACGTGAATAATCTAAACGTTATTTTCGATAAAAATCATATTATTCATGATGTTTCCTTTAAAGTAAAAAAAGGGGAAATTATAGGATTATTTGGAATATCTGGAGCAGGTAAAACTACCATTATCAGAGTATTAACCTGCCAAATAGAAAAAAAAAATTGGAGTGGAAATGTTACTGTTACCAATTTCTCGCCAGATAAAAAACAAAATCATCCCCTCATCTTGCATAATATTGGTTATGTACCCCAACTCGAATTATTAAATCTATATTATGAACTAAGTCCTTTGGCGAATGTTGAAGTATTTAGTTCAACCTATGGATTGGATACAAAAGAGGCCAAAAAAATTGCACAAGAATTATTTAAAATATTAGATATTCCTTCAGACACATGGAATAAACGAGTTAAGCATATGAGTGGAGGTGAAAAGAAACGACTATCCATGGCAATAGGTCTTATTCACAAACCGAGTGTTCTCTTCTTAGATGAGCCTACTACCGGTGTTGATGCTTCGAAGCGTTATAGTATCCTTAGCTATTTAAAGAAGTTAAATCAAAAACTAGATACTACAATGTTTATTATCACTCATGATTTAGAGGCAGCCTTAATCTGTGATAAGACAGCAATTCTACGCGAAGGGCGAATGTTAGAATTTGATTCCCCCCAGAATTTAATAAATTCATTACCAAGTAATGGTTTAGTCGCCCGATTCGAGATCAATGATTTAAATGAAGCGAAAATCACCAGGATAAGTGAATTTTCTCCGGTAAAAAAAGTGTTGAGAGTAGGTAATGAAGTCGTAGAAATCTTAATGGAATCATTTGAAGAGAACCTCCCTAAACTAATCCAATATATGATAGAGCGTGGAGTGACAGTGAATTCTATGAGCAGAGATTCAGCAAGTTTTCGTAGATTTTTTCAGATAAGAATCCAAGAAGAAGAGGAGAGAGAGAAATTAAAGAAAAACATAGGTGAAGCATAATCATAAAACTAAATAGAGTAAGGAAACGACGTCTAAAATATTTCTTTATCTTTTTTATTTTAGTTGGAACACCCATTATTACCTTAATCTTAGTTAATACCCGATTTGTGTCTTATCTCACGGAAAATGAGGTTGAATTCGTCAAATTTAATGCTCTAAAGTTCACTCTTAGCCACCAAAATGATTTAGGACTTTTTATTGAGCCCGATATTGAAACAAATTTTAGAGCGATTGATTCAATCAATTTTTCTTTAACAGAAAATCTCTTCCCCGCATTAATTAACCCAAATAATTTAACTACAATCCAGATACAAAATGAAAATCCAAATTTTTTTTTTGATTATTTATTTGAAAAACAAAATGTAGATGGATCTTACTCGGATATTGGAGGGTTAGGAAATACTGAATCTACCTTTTATGTAATTAAAACAATATCCTTAGCCAATGCGACTTATCTTCAAGATAAGATCCTTAATGCTGAGACTAATCAAATTGTAAGCTATTTAGAGTTAGTATTGGACGGGGAGGGATATGGATTTAAAGCAAACCCTTATATAAATAGATCTGACATTATCTCAACCTATAGTGCAATAGATACTGCTTATCAACTTCAAGCAGATAACATTTTACTAAATGCTAATATTTCAAGGTTTATTAATTCCACATGGTCGGGTAGCGGATATTCCTTATTAAACACTACTTTGATTCAAAATCCAGAAACTACATATTTTGGAATCCAAGCATTCTTAAGTATGAATATGACTTATTCAATCATTGAAAAGGTGGCCCTAGAAGGATATTTCAATAGCTTATATAATATAGATGGAGGATTTGCACCAATTCCCGGACAGCCCTCTGATATCCAATCGACTTATTATTCTTTAGCTTCTCTCACCGTTTTGAATTTATCAATGCCTATTTTCTTTAATGAAAACAATACATTGAGTTTTGTTGCTAATTGCAGCAATAATGATGGTGGATTCGGGTTAACTCCAGAACTAAATATTAACTCTGATTTTAAATCAGGATGGGCGGCAATGAAGTCATTAGATATCCTTCAGAATTTATATCCATTAGGTTTCCAATATAATTTATATCGATCCAATTATTATAATTGGACGCATCAATTTCAAGCGAAAAATTCCTTATTTGGTCAAATTACCGTCGAATCGAATTATTTTGGTATATTAGGGATAAATGAATATGATCTAGAGCTTTTCGTATCAAGTATTCAACCAAATAGTATTTTAAATTTTATCGATTTATGTTTTAATTCTTATGATGGGGGATTTAGCTCTCAACCTGGATTAAATGGAACGTTATTTTCTACCTATTGTGCCATCAACTTATATCGTATGTTATTGCCCTTATCTAATAAATGGTTTCCGGGTACCCAAATAAATATAATGTCCGAATTTTTACTTCAGCTTCAAAATGAGGATGGAGGCTTTCGTGTAGGAAATGATTTAGACTACTTATTGTCACTATTTGGTCCATATTATGGTGTTTTCTTGAATCTTGTAGATACAAATGTATCAACTGTTGAGTCTTCTTATTGGGCTTTAACTTCTCTTAAAAATTTGAATAAGATTAATGACATTAGAAATGAAAATCTGACTCATTGGATGCGATCATGTCAAAATGCCGATGGTGGGTTTTCTATAGTAGTTGGATTCTATAGTGATATCATTTCCACCTATTATGGTCTTGAGATTTTCAACCAAATCTTTCAAAGTGAGCCCATCTCGAAAATCTCTGCAATTGAGTTTTTAAAGAATAGTCAAAGTTCTGACGGAAGTTTCGCTTTGTTACCAGCAATCGGTATGTATTTTGAATTACCCTCAACTTTCCTCTTTTCATATTTAGCTTCGAAAGCGTTGTATGATTATCGATATCAGCCCGAAAATATCCAGGATGCACTATTATGGTTTGCTAGTTGTATAAGCTTTACGACCGGAGGAATTGGAGACCAACCGGGATTTGGCGGTGATTTGAGAAATACTCCCTATGGAATCATTATCGTAGAAGAACTACGATATGAACAATCTTTTGACTTTAAACCATGGAATCAGCTTTTAACTTATATTCTTTATATCGAAGCGGGATGTATTGGCTTGTTCATTCTATATAAGCTATATCAAAGGCTTTCAATTCCTCAAAAGATAAAACTAATATTAGGATTTGGTAGTAAATTATCACCTTCATATCTTCAAAATTATCCAGCGATAAATTGTGAGAATTTAAGTGTATATGCTGGGGGTAAACTTATTGTTGATGGCGTCTCAATGAACATTGAGCATGGTAAAATACTTGGAATCTTAGGAGAGAGTGGAGCGGGAAAATCGACTTTTGTAAAGGGATTATTAGGTATGCGAAAAATTACAGGTTTCTGTGAAATTTATGGATTACCTATAAATAAAAGGAATTCAAAGCGTATTCGTCCGATATATGGATATGTTCCCCAAGATTTAGGGAAGATTTACCAAAATTTTAGTACACTTGACAATATTTTGCATTTTGGAAAACAATATGGGCTATCTGAAAAAGAAATTATACAGAAGGCCCGAAGAATCTTACGAAGCCTTGAAATCGAAGATAAAATTAATGATCTAGTAAAAAATCTCTCAGGAGGACAGAAACGAAGAGTGAGCATCGCTATTGGTCTTATCCATAATCCTATTTTTCTCATTTTAGATGAGCCTACATCGGGATTAGATCCTATTATACGAGAAAACTTATGGTTAACTTTAACAAAAATAAACGAACAATTCAAAACAACCTTAATTGTAATCACCCACTACCCCGAGGAATCCCGATTTTGTACTGAAGTGGCAATATTTGGAAGAGATCGTGGAATGATAGACTTTGGAAAACCAAAAGATTTATTACTGCAACTTCCTGGAAAAGGAAGGTCTATAGAATTATCCTTTAAAGACGTGAAAGAAAATGCGATATCTCGACTTGAGTCACTTTCTGGGATTGAAAAAGTATTAGAAAATAAAGCAGGAACTAATTTTTCCGTTTTTTCAAATCTAAATCTAAATAAGCTCCAAGAAATTATCGAGGAGGAAATGGGAAAGAACTCAATTGCATCCATTAAACAATCTGATTCCAAAATGGAACAATATTTTAGATATAAAGCAATGGAGGTGCCAACTGTTGAAGAACTCTGATATTTCAGAAAAGGAAAGGCTTAGAGCCAAGATTCTAGAAGCTATTAGATTTTCTAAGAAATTTTGGATAACTTATAGGGAAAATACTTTTGGAATTGCTTCTATCGTAAACTTAATCTATAAAAAATCGTTTTTTGAGGTTCTTTTCTTTACTAATAAAGACGTATTAGAACGAGGGGTCCCCCTTCTTAAAATTTATACTCCTATTGAGGATGAAATAGATTTTAATGAAATTATCTTTGAGCCCGATTTTGATGAAGATGGTCTAATTAGCCCATTAAAAATCATTTCTCGTATGAGAAAGCTGATTCGAAAAGAGTTTAGAAAACATTTAGAAATTTTAGAGGAAGAGGTTAAGTTAATAGATCAAAAATATGAAAATTATGCATTAGAAAATGTTCCGTATCATAGAAAAATTCGTATATTTTTTCCTACTTTTGTTGTATCTCTAGATATTAATTTTGAAAAATATCCTTTATTACCTACCATGTCATTTTCACGAAATTTGGCAAAAATATTGAGTGAAAAAGAATTTTACGAGCAAGAGATAATTCAAAATTGGAATGTAGTTCAACCACCACATATATATGAAATTATCGATGAGATGTGCGAAATTGTTACAAAACGCGTCAATATGGATTCATTGAAACGAAATTCGCAGCACTTAGTAGTAAGTAATTTAAGCATTCATGATCAAATTAAAGATATTTCATTTGATATGCATAGAGGAAAATCACTTGGAATCATATTTGATGAAGAAATTTTAAGAGATGTTGATCATAGAATTGAATTATTAGATTT
Source organism: Promethearchaeota archaeon (assembly GCA_004524725.1). Lineage (GTDB taxonomy): Archaea > Asgardarchaeota > Lokiarchaeia > Sigyniarchaeales > SOKP01 > SOKP01. Next base: position 2,445 of record SDNW01000029.1, on the reverse strand, counting down.
ATTTGAAGCCATAAAAGGGAATTATAAGGATTTTTCAGGGACCATTGAAGTATTTGGTCGTTTTGTCCAATTGCTTTCTAAAAAAGAAAAAGAGAGAATTTTCATTTTACCTGAAGCTTATGAATCAAAATTAGTCCCTATGAAAATAAAAAAAGCTATCCAATATGAAATCGATATTGACAAAATTTTAAAACAGAGAAAACAAGAAATGGATTCTACTCTAAAGAATGCGGGAATTAGCCCCAGATTTGATGAAATCATGGGCGAAATTATTTCAGGCGTTCCAATGCGAATCAGTAAGAAAAAAGAATATGTGAAAAACGCCTTGGAAGTAACTGGGTTATATAATAAAAAAAATAAGAAATTTTCAGAATTAACCTCATTAGAATTCCTCTTATTCTCAATAGGAAGGGCTTTATTACAAGCACCTTCAATCATAATGTTTTCAGTACCTTTTGGAATGTTAGGACGATTAGATTTTGAGAAATTCAATAATTACATGGACAATATCAAAGAAAGTTTCCATCTCGTTCTAATTTTTCATGCACCTGAAGGAGTGGTGAGTAACTGCGATCAGATCTTAACAATAACTAAAAAAGAAGCCAATACTGGAACCTATGAAGATTTAATTAAAGATTTGCCTTATAACGGGGAAATTATTAATATTGAACTCAATAATCCTGCAGAGGAAAAAATTAGGCAGATATATGAACTAAAAGAAGTGGCTTTAATCATCGAGGAGCGAAAAGGGGAAAAATTTAAAGTTTTTGTGAGAGACAACCCAAATAATTTGATTGTACGGTTAACAGAATTATTTGGACCAAGTTTGTTTAGTTTTAAAAGAACCAAAGCATCATTGAGTGAGTATATTGAATTTGTTGATAAGATTAAAATCAAAGAAAGGAATTAAAATTAACAAGAGGGGAAATAATGTTAAAAAGTATATATATTTTAGATGAACAAGGGTTTTTACACTATTCCAAAAATTTCATGAAAGAACAATATGATGAAAATATTCTTATAGGATTTTTCACCTCGGTGGCAAATTTTAGTCGTGAAGCTTTAAACAGCATTGTAAAGAATGTAGATCTTGGTGAAAACAATAAACTTATCTTGGTCCCAATTGAAGAGGAAAACTTAATTGGAGCAGCAATTGTAAATTCCAATGATAATAATGAGTTAGTTTCTTCCATTTTAAAAGGAATAATGTTAGAATTTGTCAACTTATATGCTCCAGATTATGATCCTGAAAAAATTATTCAAGAAGATATGGAAAATGTTATAAATAATAATCTCAAAGGAAAAACATTACGCTCTCCTTTTTGGAGATTATTTTTATCATGGATAATCGTTGGACCACTATCTCCCTTTCTTATCTTCTTAAGTATCTTTGCGACTATTTTTATCTATGAGACATTAAATCTAAATCGATTGCTCACACCTGAGCAATTATTCACAAGATTTATGCCCGCCTTGATATTACTCTCAACTGCTAATATAATTCTATCCTTTTTACTCCCGAACTTAATTATTGGGTATTTAACACCAAACTGGAAATTAGCTCTCTTAAATTCTCTTATTCATTTTAGCTTTTCCATCGCATTATATTCTGTATCGGCTGAGCCAAATTTTGTTTATATAGTCTTAGGGCAATTACCTTTAACTTTGATCTTTGCATTATTCTTTATGTTTCTTGGAACTCGCTTATCTTCGAAAAGATTCCTAAAATAAAGTTTTGTGTCTGTTTCCATTTAACTTATCCAATATTTTTTTAAACTTGGAGATTTTAAAAATACGAATGATTAAATAACTTTTTTTTTACTAGATTAATCATAAGGATTAGACTATGAACCTCAGTTTGCTTTAAAACACTCAATTAAGGGTCTCTTTATGAACGATTTAAAAGATAGAATAGAGTTAGATTATGAGATCTTTAAATCAGTCTATATTGCTTCTCCTATTCCTTCTTACCTTTGGAAAAAAGAAGAGGATGGATTTTATTTAGTAAGTTTTAATAAAGCTTTGGATCTCCTAACTAAAGGTGAAATAAAAGCTTATCGGGGTATAAAGCTTTCTCAGATATTTGATAAAGAATCTATGATATCTATTGATATCCATAATTCTTATAATAATAAATTAAATTATTGTAAAGAGATTGAATACAGTTTAGGATCTACAGTAAAAAGTAAAACATTCATAGCCACTTTCATGTATATTGCTCCTGATTTAGTGGTCGTCTTTACGGAGGACCTTACTAAACAAAAAAAGATTGAAAAAACGCTTAAAAAAGAGGAACAAGAAAAAACTATAATCTTAGAAAGCATAAGTGAACATATTGTATATCAAGATTTGAGCAATAAGATATTATGGACGAATAAAGCAGCAGCGGATTCAGTAGGTTTAAAGATACATAATCTAATTGGCAGAAAATGTTATGAAATCTGG
>SDNW01000130.1 GCA_004524725.1 Promethearchaeota archaeon | reverse complement strand
TGACCTACTAAATAGAGATTCTCTGTCCAGTTTAAATGGGTCAATAACGCATACATATCGTCCACATAATTTCTGATAGTAAATTGTTTCTTAGGTTTTGTTGATCTGCCATGACCACGAAGATCAAATCTGAGGATCTGAAACTTATCTTCAAAAAAAGGAAGTTGAAATTTCCAGCAGTCGCTATTTAAAAAAAGCCCATGAATTAAAACCAACTTTGGTCCATCATTTAAGCCACTTATTTTATAGAAGATTTCTATATTTTTTTCTGGTGAAAAAGAATCCATTTTATTTTCCTATAGCTTGATTTATAATAATTATAATTTCATATATCAAATATCTTTATATAATTTTTTTGAGTTTATTCCAAAAAAATATGCTTAAATCTCAGAGTAATGTTTAAATAGCACATTACCAATTAATGGAATAACAATATTATAAATATAAAAATCTTAAGAAGGCTAAATTCTATGAAAAAATCAAGATATATTTTGGCCATCGCTCTATTTTTAAGTATATCATTTGCAATTGTACCTCCTGCAGTCCCCCAGATCGGTACATATCAATTTCACGGTGCTGCGGGTAATCAAAAAATACTAAAGGTTAATACAGTTAATAATGCTAGTTTGGAAATTCTATGGGGAGAGAACTGGACTGAAGTTATTGAAATTTTTGGAGCAGGGGCTGCTAATTTAGGAGCTCGAAAGAAATCTGTAGTAACTGCTGTTGACTTTAATGCCAAATATTTAGGGGTCTATGATGCTGCTAATTATACAACCGATAATTGGAAATGGAATACGGGAGCGTTCCCAGAAACGCCCGACGATTTATCAGGTATTAATGTTACCAGTTTTTATAATCCAAATAATCTATCCTCATATGTGAATGCATTTTATGGCGGTCTCTCAAATGTAACAGTTCAAAATGCAGGGGCATTTTTTGCTCAATTACCTACGCCCGTAGATGAATATCTAGCTGAAATTATATGGAACTCCCGATGGGAAGCTGTCGATAATACAGCTGTGCATCATGGTCAAGTTGGAGATCTCGTGTATAGTATCTATACTGCTAAGTTTTACGCATATTTATCGAATTGTACTGAAACTTGGACTTATGATACTACTTACGGAGCATGGATTGGGTATAAAGTAGCGGTAAATGACACAACAATCTATGAGTTTTCTGTTGAGTTACCATCTGTTCTTCCTGGAATTCCTGGATTTGAAATGGCAATTCTTTTGGGAACTACCGGATTTACCGCAATCGGATTGATTTACTTAGTTATGAAAAAAAGACATAAATAAATCATTTTCACTTTTTTTTTCTTGTTTATTTATTAACCTAACTAGCTACCAAAAACTTTTTTACAAATTCATTTAATTTGTTAGGTATAGTATAGATAAAATTCATATTATGGTCTCCCAATTTTGACGAATGAGATTAAAAATGATGAGAAAAAACTCCTCTCTTATGAAGAGAGAGGGTTAAGTCTTAAAATAGCGATAACCTCGATTACTGCCGCCTTGTATGTGGCACTAGGATTTATCAGTGTACCCATAGGTTTTTTAGATATCCAATTCAGAATTGCTGAACTCGTGGTGGGGATGTGTATTATATTTCCTTATGAAGGATTAGTAGGAAAAGTAATTGGTGTGTTTTTTGTTAATTTATTTTCCCCATTAGGTCTTATTGATTTACTAAGTGTCATTGTCAACATTCCCGCCTTATATTGTATAATATTATTTAGAGGAAGTCCAAAATTGAAATATCTTGGAGCAGTTCTTTATGCTAATATAATCTCTTTATATGTCGCAATCATTTTGTTTCTTAGTATCGGAATCCAACCCGTTTGGCTTTCATTTATAAAAGTTTTATTTTCAGAAGTAATATTGGCTGTATCTGGAGTTGCAATCTTTTCTTACATCAATCATCGATATAATATACACGGTTAAACCTTGATAATTACCTCTAAATTATGAACCCTAGTTAGAATCCTAAAACTATTAGAAGCAATTTCATATTGTATTATGCATTATTACTCGATAGGTGATAAAGGATAATCGATAAGAATTCAGTAAATACCATTCTCCTCCTATTATCTGAGTTTATTCAAGGTAAAACCCAAATAATTGAAGAGAGATATCGAAAAAGCGTTGAAATTACTCACTATTACAATGAAATTATTAGATTTTGGAGCAAATTGAATTTTATCATTAAAAAAACGCTTCGCTCATTAAAATCAACCTCGCCACTTAAAATGGAACTTTTATTGTTTAGCACTTATCGATTTATCTTCGAAAAAGCAAAGATTCACGACATTATTTTAGAAGTTGGTCAAAATGAACAACTCAACTTATTTTTAGAAAGATTAGTTGATTTTTCTTGGGATAGAGCATTAAAAAATAAAACGAAGATGGAGGTTTTAAGTATTAATGAAGCAATCCCCACTTTTTTTATTGAACGCTTAATACCCGTGATGAGTCTTAGGCAAATAAAAGAAATTATCAGATCAATGAACCAATATAGTTCTAAAAATTTTCTAACCTTAAGGGTTAACAATTTAGCATCGAATAAGCCATTAGATACCTTGATTAATTTAATTCAAAATGATTTTCGGAAAAAAAAAATCACACTTCAAAAAGATCCAGAATTCCCTTATCTTTTCTATACACAAACGCAATATAAACAAGAGATACTAAAGAGTAAATGGTATAGACATAATGTTCTAATTTTCCATGATTGGGCTTCAGCAGCGATTGTAGAATTATTAAAGCCCAGTGAGAACGATTTTATATGCGACTTATGTGCTGCTCCAGGAATTAAATCGAGTTTAATAATTCAATTAAGTGATAATCGTTTGAAAATTGTCTGTAATGACTTTAGCAATTCTCGACTTAACTTCACTAAAACACTTTTTAAAAATATGAGAGTATTGGGAGCATCATTATTAAATTCCGATGGTGCCAATTTCCCTACTAAAGTTAATATTAAATTTGATAAAATTTTGATTGACGCTCCTTGTACTGGAAGTGGAACTTTTCTTAGTCATCCCGAACTAAAATGGCGTCAAAATTTTGCGTTTCTTAATCAGAACGTAATGATACAGGAAAAACTGATTAAAGCTGGTCTTAAACTATTAAAATCAGGCGGCATTTTGGTATATTCCACTTGTAGTGTATATCCAGAAGAGGGTGAATTTCAAATAAACGATATTTATAGCCAAGTGCAACCTTTAGTTTTACCAGATTATTTTTCTCCAAGTTATAAAATGGATGACAAAATTTTAAAAGGAACGGGCAGATTAATTCCTTCAATTCACAATACTGAAGGATTTTTTGTAAGTAAATTAAAAAAAAAATAAATGTTAAGCATGATTTTGATATTTAATTTTACGCAAGGTTAATATTATGGATAAGCAAAAATTAAAATTGTGGACGGTAGGGCAAATTGATGCAACAGGTGTACGAGGTCCTCACGAGGTTGAATTAGAAAACATTAGCAAAAATAAATATTCCCTTTTTATTGATCTTAAGCGTGATACGCTCGAAAAGGTAGTAATTAAAGAATTAGGGGGGAAATTTCAAGACTTAGGAATGGATGAAGATTGGACCTTAAGTATTGAGTTGTTTCCGGAAGTCGTAATACATATTAGCTATACTTATTATGGGAATGAATTTGGGGATGAAATCGAAGCAGAGATTAAATTTTTCTTCTCAGGTGATCGTTCTTATTGGGTTCCAGGGGAAGACACGGCCACATATATCGATATTGTAATGGATTTCATTGAACGGTTATTAAAAGAAAAAGAACCATTTGAAAAAAATTATGATAAAAAAACAGATCTTATGAAAAAAGTGTTAAATCAGCGATCTGAACCATTTAATTACTTAACTAATGATGACAAGGATGATATCGCAGAATTTATTGGAGCAAAAGTATGGAAAACGGGATCTGGTTGGAGATTTAAAAAGGAATTTTTTCCTCAGATGTTTGTTGAGATAATTTGGATCGAAAACGAAGGATTAGATATCAAATTTTCAGGAGAAAAACTTACGAATATAGGTAGTTATCATGCAGAATTAGTTGGTATATTTATCATCAATCATCTACTTCGTTACATTACTATAAAAAACGAAGATAAACCGCTCCCCGATATTTGCCATATTATGTTTTCCCGAATGTTCACTAAACAAAAAGGTTGGGAGCATAGAACCAGATAATGTGGAAATAAAAAATTTGAAATAAAAATAAAAATATATTAACAGCTTGTCCAGAGCACAGCTCTTCCCTTTTTTCCATTGCGCTGAATTTTATGAGAATCCTCTAATTCTGACATAATCTTCCATACTTCAGCATTGCTTAATTTAAAATATCTGCGCAATTCTGGGGTTGTCATTTTAGTACCATTAAGTATATTCACTATTAATCTTTTTACTTCTTCTAAGGTATCTTCATCAGATTGATCTGGGCCTTCATCTTGTTCTTCATCAAGTTCCATTTCATTTATGATTCGAAAAGCGACTTTATTGAGTTGCTTAATATTATTATCAATTCCTTGTGGCTTCATAAAAAGACAGCAGAGTTCTAAATCTTTGGGAAACGCGACGATATAAAATTTATCATATAAGATAGCTCTTGGTTTCTTACCCGCATTACCTCCCCGAAATGCTAAATAGAAATTCATCGCAAAATCATCCAAATTCATCATATCTTCCGATTTTACATATTCCCGCTTCCATTTCAAAAATGGACCGTCTATCATATCAAAACCAATGAGAGCCGCTCCGAATAATTCATTTTCCTTAAAATTCATCTTCACGCATACCTCTTTTAATTGCTACTCGCTCTAATTCTTTTCGAATAATATTTATTAGAATCATACGATCTTCAGGATTAATGGCTGTGAGACCGTAGGTTTTTACTTTGAGAATTTCTCCCACTCTTTCAGAATTCATCCGTCCATCGACAGTTTTCAAATCTTGTTTATTTGCAATCGCAATTATCGGACAATCGTCACTAACGAAATGAGTGGCATAATTAATTAATTCTCGTGAACTCAGAACATTTCGTGGAGTAGAATCAGTAACTACTATGATAATATCAGATCCTAAAAGATGATCTTTACTATAGGTTTTTAAATAACCCTTTTGCCCCGCTAAATCCCATATTTTAAGAGTAAAACTTTCAATTTTAACAGTTTTTAAATCAAATCCATGTGTAGGTAAGTAGATGCGATCTATAGTATTTTTAGCTAATAATTTAAGCATAGTCGTTTTACCAACTGCTGGATGTCC
>SDNW01000028.1 GCA_004524725.1 Promethearchaeota archaeon | reverse complement strand
TTAAATTAAAATTTCTAAAATTAAATTTAATATGAATGCTTTATTCTATTTTCCATATAACATTACTAAAAGTCACGTCCTAAATAATAAAAACTACTGTCTTGAAGAATTGAAATGACAAGCAACATATTTGGAACTTCTGGTATAAGAAGAGTATTTCAAAACTATTCAGAATCAGATATAATGTTTACGCCTCAAATGGCTTTAGAGGTAGGATTAGCATTGGGAACATATTTACAAGGGGGCACAGTTGTTATCGGAATAGATATACGTACTTCCGCATTACCTGTAGAATATGCGCTGATCTCGGGATTAATAAGTACTGGATGCACCGTAAAAACGTTGGGTATAGTTACTACGCCAACATTAGCGATGTCTTCCCGCTATTTAAATGCTGATGCTTCTGTGATGATAACAGCCTCCCACAATACGCCTGAATATATAGGCTTAAAATTATGGAATCCTTCTGGTTTAGGATTTTCTCCAGAACAAGAAGAGGAAATTGAAAGAATTTATAATGAAAAAACATATTCGAAAACCAAATGGAATGAAATCGGAAAAGTTACGCAGGTTAATGATATCAACGATATTCACATTTTAGATATCACTAATCGCATTATCTTCGACGGCAGTAAGTTAAATATTATTGTGGACCCCGGTAATGGATCTGGTTGTGAGATTGTTCCGAAATTATTAGCTAAATATGACATAAATATTGTGACCATTAATGCCCAAATGGATGGTAGGTTTCCTGGCCGAGCTTCCGAGCCAAGTAAAGAGAACTTAGAGCAAATTTCTAAATTTCTAAGAATTTCTTCTCCAGAAGATATCGGAATCGCTCTTGACGGAGATGCAGATCGCGTAATTTTCTTGGAAGAGAATGGGGTAATCGTTGACCCAATTAGGTTATTAGCCCTCATGGCAAAATATTTCATAAAAGAAAATAAAGATAACTTAGAATCTAAAGATATGAAAGTTTCTACTCCAATAAATTCCTCCAGTTTATTAGAGGATGTATTAAATCCATTAGGATGTGAAGTAATCAGAACTGAGGTAGGTGATATTAAAGTAGCCATCGCGCTAAAGAATCAAGGAGGCTTTTTAGGAGGAGAAACTTCAGGAACATATATTTGGCCTCGATTTCATTATGGCCCTGATTCTATAATTACTATTGCAAAAGTTTTAAAAATGATAATATCCTCGGGAAAAAGCCTTAGTAATTTGTTAAAAGATATCCCCCAGTATCCTTATTATGCTGATAAGTTTAGATTAAAAAAGGATGTGCCATTTAATGAAAAAATTAATACTATTATCATTAATGCGATGAAAGAAGTTTTTGACAGTCTTGATACAGAAATTGTGCAAATCAATCAATTAGATGGTTGTCGATTCGATTACAAGGGAGGATGGATCCTAATTAGGCGTTCTGGTACGAGTCCTTATTTAAGAATCTCTGGTGAATCCAGTAAAGATTTAACTTCAACTATTTCTCTAAATAATCTCGCGAAAGAAAAAATGATGGAATTAGATCTGATTTCTCCTTAATCATTTATATATTACTTATTTTTGTTAAAAATTTAGGTTCATCAGAGTTTAAACCATTAATACGTGCGACTTCTATGGTTAGCAATTGAATAGCAATAATCACTATGAGGGGTTGTAAATCAATATAAGTATTCGGAACTTTTATTCCAAAATCAATGGATTCTGATATAGGCTTAGAGTCCACTGATTCATATATCGCTAAGATTTTAGCACCTCTTTCTTTGATTCTAGCCAATAAATTGATCAAATGTTTTTTTCTCTTATCTTCTTCATGCGGAATTATTGCTAGTATACAAGTATCCGAATCTGCCAGTGTTATTGGTCCATGAGGGAACTCTGCTGTAGAATACGCTTGTCCAAAAATACGTGCTCCCTCTTTTAGTTTTAAAGCTGCCTCCATAGCTGTTGCATAATCCGGACCACTTCCTATGATGAAACAGAATCTGGTGGATTTAAAAAATACGGCTTTGTTTTTTATTTCTTTGTGTAAGTCAGGTAGCATTGAATGAATTTTATCAGGGATTCTAATTAGCTCCACCCAGATTTTATTATATTCTTCACTGGATACCGATTTGTTTGCTATTCCGAGCTCAAGAGATAATATAACCAATACTGTTAATTCAGCTAGATATGTTTTTGTTGCAAGAACGGACCTTTCCTCATCACATTTTAATTCAATTGTAAATTCACTTACTTTTGCGAGATTAGAGTTAGGATTATTGGTTATCCCAATGGTAAGGCATTCTTTTTGTTTTGCCAAATTCAAAGATTCTATAGTATCATTGGTCTCCCCACTTTGAGAAATACCAATAACACAATCACTTTTTTGAAGAATAGGATATATGAGATATTGGAATTCCATTGAAAATTCAGTAAACGTTGGTATTTTGGTTATTCTATTAAACATGTAAGAGATTGCGAACCCCGCATGATAAGAACTTCCTGCACCAATTAAAAAAATGTGATGTACTTTTAGTTCTGCAAGTTTCTTCGCAACTTTTCGAATGATATCTTTCTGAGCTATTACATTTTGTAAGACCGAAGGGATTTCGTATACTTCCTTTTGAGTAAGGATCCCTAATTTAGTACATTCTTCCATTTTTTTATTTCCTTTCAAATAAATCGCTTTTTAGAATATTCTTTGATATGAGTATAGTGTTTACAAATACCAGAAAGAAATTATTCTCGGATTTTAGGTTAGATTAAATCTGAGATGATATTCAAATAAGTACCATTATTTTTTAAGTTATTCACATTATTAAAAATTGTTATAAAAAAGATTCTTTAAATTGATATATCAAACAGGTTATTTGCGAATGTGTGGAATTTTCGGAATTATCACGAATCAAGATATCCCTATTGGTCAAATTGCACTTGAAGGAATAAAGCGTTTGGAGTATAGAGGATATGATTCATGTGGAATTGTTGCCCAATATGATTCCCAATTATTTATCAAAAAAGATGCAGGTAAGATTGATGAAATTAATGAACGCCTTAAACTTTTTGATTTTCCTCTTGAATCCAAACTTGCATTAGCCCACACAAGATGGGCCACACATGGTCCTCCCACCAAAGTTAATAGTCATCCCCATTTAGATTGCAGTAGAAAAATTGCGGTAATTCATAATGGAATCTTAGAGAACTTCTTGGAATTAAAAGAACAATTAGAACTGGAAGGTCATAAATTCCTTTCAGATACAGATACAGAAGTTATTCCCCATCTTATTGAACGTTATATTAGACAAGGAATTGACTTCACGCAAGCCGTTATTAAGGCAATAAATAAATGTGTTGGAGCTTATGGTGTTGTAATTTGCCATGCTGATCATCCTGACATGATTATTGCAGTAAGGAAAGAATCTCCATTGGTTATTGGAATCGAAGAGGGTAAAACAACTTATTGTGCTTCCGACATTCCCGCATTTCTTCCTTATACCCGAATGTGTTATATCCTAGAAGATAATGAGATGGCTATTCTTAAAGCAGGTTCAGTTAAATTTCTCAATATTACAAATCCAGATGAACCCTTAGAAAAAGAACTCAATAAGATTGAATGGAGTATTGATGCTGCTGAAAAAGGGGGATACAAACACTTTATGCTTAAAGAAATTTATGAAGAGCCTTTAGCTTTACGACAAACTATGAAAATTCCCCGATCGAAATTACAAACTTTTGCAAAAATCCTTTGGTCCGCAAAAAACATCTATATTACCGCAGCAGGGACCTCATTCTATGCATCCTTAGCGGGAAAACATATAGTTACAAAATTTTTAGGAAAATATATTCATGCAATTGAATGTTCTGAATTTCAAATAGAGTTGGGAGATGCACTTCAAGAGGATTCTGTGATTATTTGCGTCTCCCAATCTGGGGAGACAATTGATCTTATTGAAGCTGTTAGATGGGCAAAAGAAAAGTTGAAGAAAAAAATAACCCTCCTATGTATTACAAACGTGGTTGGATCCTCATTAACCCGTTATTCAGATGAAACAATCGTCACTCAAGCAGGTCCTGAAATAGGTGTTGCTGCAACGAAAACATACTGCACTCAAGTTCTTACACTTGCCTTAATCGCTTTAGAAATCGCTAGATATAGAAAAGTACTAAATGAACAAGAGATCAATAACTATTATGAAGCTTTAAAGTCCACACCTGATATTATCGAGGATTATTTAAAAAATAAAGTTTCAAATATTAAAGATATTGTAAATAATCTAGATAAAAGTTCAAATTTCTTCTATCTTGCTCGAGGAATTTCCATCGCAACTGCTAAAGAAGGTGGACTTAAATTGAAAGAAGTAGCCTGCAGGTTCATTGAAGGCTATTCTGCCGCCCATGCAAAACACGGACCGATTTCTTTAGTTCGAGAAGGATTTCCAATTATTTTTATAGCACCCCCTGATGAAACTTACCAGCGATTAGTAGGAAATGTTATGGAATTTAAAGCGAGAGGGGGTAAAATAATTTCTGTGGTAGTGGATTCTGATAAAATCATTACAAATTTAAGTGATAGAACAATAAGGATCCCGCAACCAGCAAATAAATATTATAATATTATCAGTCCTATAACTTTTATTCCCGCATTACAATTATTATCATATTATGCTGCATTAAAAAATAATTTAGACCCAGATCAGCCACGTAACCTCGCTAAAACTGTGACTGTTCATTAATCTTTAATAAATTTTAGTTATATCGAAAATGTGCCCCTTCCAAGGAGCTAATTCAACATAAAGTCCATTTTTTGATAGATTTTCACCAAAATACGAATATTTTTGCTCGGATATCATATCAGTAAATTGCCACTTTGAACTTCCATAATCTATATTTTCAATCTGAATACGTGCTTTAGAAGGGCGCAAACTGTAATTAACAACTATGACGCGCCTTTCTGTATCATTCCACCATTGATATGCCACTAAATTTTTGTATGAATGATCTTCTCCAATAATAGGTTGGGATTTACATAATGACCATTTAGCACTGTTAAACTCCTCTCCTGGCAATGCTTTTATTAATTTTTCATAGAATTCCATGAGATCCAAATTATCATCTTCAGTTGGATTTCTCCTGAGTTGAACTGGTACTTTGATCTCATAACCACGCATCTGCCCGTCATAAATTAATCTTGCTCCTGGTAATGTCAATGCAATCATAGCTGCTGCTTTTGATGCTTCTTCACCAAATACAGTAACTGCTCTGGGCTCATCATGGTTTTCTATAAAACGTAATAACTTTTTCTGGTAATTCCAATCTGCAAGAAGGTGTTCCAGTACTCTATTCGCATTATCATTGGCTAATCGCTCATATAGTCGTTTATCATAGCAAAAATCAAATCCTTGTTGCATTAGTTCCCATTCCATATCCCAGTATACTTCGGCGATGAATTTAAAATGAGGAAATTTGTCTTTGACAGCTGGGATAACAACTTCCCAGAATTCTGTTTCTGGTTTAGCTCCAACTTTTTCACCCCATGTTTGCTTAAACACTTTATTTGTCATAAGCATAGCCATATCACAACGTACTCCATCGCATTGTTCAGCAATATTTAATAACGTATTTATCGCTTTCTCTCGAGCTTCTGGGGAAAATGCATTAATCTGTACTGTATCTGTCCAAGGAGCGAAATTAGGATCCCTTCCATTAGCGTATACATCTTGGCCTACAGAAAAATATTCAAAGGGTTTTTGCATGAGATCCTCGATCTTACCTTTTACAAATACATCCGATTTTTCTAATGTCCAAAGATGATCAATCGCAACATGATTGGGGACATAATCTAAGATTATTGATATATTTCTTTCTGCTAAATCCTTTCGAAAAGATTCCAATCCTTCAGAACCTCCGATTTGGGAATCAACATGATAGTAATAGATGGAATAGGGAGATCCAATCACATCATCTGTATTATAATACCTTAATGCTTTTTGATATTCCTTTTGCAAAGCCTCCTCATTTCTTGCAATGTTTTTTCCTTTTGGACTTCTTTCCCAGACCCCCATACACCATATCGCATCAAATGCGGTTAATTCTTGATCAATTAGTTCAATAGGGATATTACTTAAATTTATAGGATGTCCAAATATCTCTGAAAGGGTGTTTAACCACGGAAATGTATTAATTTCAAAAATGAGAGGATGTTTATTTGTAAGACTACACGATATTTTCATAAATTCACTTCGCACCACAAAATTTCACATCTTGAATAATATTAAATATCCACCTTTCTTTATAAAATAAATTCTATTCTACCACGAACTTCTACTTTATTAAGAAAAAAAAACATCAATTCCATTCTTAGTTCTTCAAAATGAATATATATAAATTAGTAAATAATCATAATAATATAAAGAAATAACTGGGGAATAAGTAAAAAAATGAGTGAAGAAAAGGAAGCTCTTAGAAAACTAATTATGCTTATTTCTGATTTAAGAGCCAAAGATGAAGAACGCTATGAAGCTCATGTGAATTTTATGAATGAAACTATTCGCATGATTAGTGCTATCGAATCGCAGATGAATAAACATTGGTCTACTGTTTTAGAATCGCTAAAAGAGCTCAATGAAAATATTAATAACAACTTAGATTCATTATTAACTGGAATTAACCCTAAGGGATTAAGGGAAACTTCAAAATCTCTTCAAGAGATAATGGATACAATGAATAAAAGTGTGCAGAGTATGAATTTGGAAAAAGTACTAAGTGAATTAAAAGTTCTCAAGGCAGCTACAGGGAGTACGACTAGATCCTCATCCCAAGTTATGTCTGAAAAAATAGCTGTAGGACAGCAACCTGAGCAAATTACCGCTGCAATGAATCTAACATCCCCTACACAATCCAATACTGGTGAGAAACCGGAAGTATATGGATATGTGCCAAAGAAAAAGAAGAAAGATGACGAAGACGAACCCCACCTTATGAAACCTTCAGATTTATTTAAAAAATAATTTCTATTAATATTATTTAATCCTTCTGAGATCTTCTACAAAGGGCTTCAACCGATTTTCAATTTGTTCAATATTCTCCCCTATCTTTTTGAACTTTATCACGATTGAAGGTAGGTTTAATTCAGTTTCTACTCTCTTTTTAAGGCTCTCATAAATGTTTGACATTGCAGGACATCCATATACTTGATTAAATATGAGGCCATCGATCTCCATTTTTTTCGCCGCATTTAGATAGGAGTTCGCTAAGTTTTCATTATCACATCCAATTCCTTTCGTCGATGCATCTAATAAAAACTTGGCATAATTTTCAATAGGATCCGAATCTTTTGAAACCGGAATCTCTTCTAATAAGCCTAATATCTCCCAATCAGCGTATAATATTCGTCCCCCTAATTTATATATAATTTCATGGATTTCAGGTTCCCATCCACCGTACATTGGAGAGAAAAGTAATTTTGGCATATCTGATACATCAGTTCCAATTCCTTTTTTTGTGCGCTCTCGCATTTCTTTTACAAGATGACTCATATTTTCCAAAAAACGCTGAGCATTTGAATTATAATCCTGGAAAGTAATAGTTAATAAAGCTAGGATCTCTGCAAAAGTTGCCGGATTGCATGGATAAAAGTCTGAAGAACTTATCTCGTATAAGATTGTGTCATAGAATCGTTTTACTTGATTACCTATACGAAATTGTTTATTAAGACTATTATCTGAGATTACATTGCCCGTGAGTTCCTCTAATTCATATATAGCCTTATTGACATTTGAAATCATTGAAGATAGACGTCCTTTTTCATTTTCTGACTTCAAAGGGGGGATATCAACCCAAATTTGATTCGGAACAATAGATTTTAGCGATTCAGAGATTTTATTCCACTCTCCACATCTCATCGCAAAATTTAGGTTTGCATCGATTTGCTTCCGTTCCTTGTGCATGCCATAAATTGCGTATATACCATAGCATAAATCTGAGGGAATTCCATTTTCAGTCCCTAAATCGTACATTTGGTTATATTTTTGATTAATTGAGGTTATGACCTCTTCGAGAATCTTATCAACCAATTTAAGCACATCGAATTGTCGAGCAAAATCAAGAAATTTAGAGGTTAGACTCCATCCTAATACTGTTGTCGCTGAATTTAAAGCGGTTAAATATCTGTTAGCTTTGAATGATTCTAATCTGATTGGAAATACGGGGATAGCCTCAGCAGCAAAAATGAGATCTGGAAAACCTAAAGCAACAGAAATTAACTTTTTCTTTTCTCGTAGTTTTTTTCTGCGTAAATACTCCCTGCCCGTTAAGAAATTATTAGCCATTTTTAAAAGGGATGTAAAGCTAATAACATCGTCCGCATAGATACTCGTCTCTTTTCATCTCCAAAGCTCTTAACTTCTTAACAATATTTCTCTATTTGTAATTAAATCATAGTATTGTAATAAAATTTTTGAACTCTTTTTATATTAGAAGATTCTGCTCAAATTCAAATAAGAATGATGTTATAATATTATCAACTATGGAAACTCCAAAAATTGAATGGAAACAAAGTTTAGTTAAGAGTATAATTTATAGAGGATTAACATTAGTTTTAGGAACCACCACCGCTTTCTTAGTCACGGGAAGCATCGAAATTGCCACTGGAACTGCACTTCTTACTGAAGCTTCGCAAGCAGTTTTTTATTTCGTCTACGAGTTAATTTGGAGTAACATTTCGAGAAGAAGACTCGAAGAAAAAATAATTGAAGATATCCGGAAGAGGCAGATTGATCTAAAAATAGATTATTCCTCTATTATGGAGATTGCTTATCATATGTCCCAAGTAGACACTTTTATTCCCAAATTATACTTATCTGTAAAAAATTTTTTTAACAAATTATTGGAAAATGAGCAATTAGAAGAAATCCATGATGAAATAAAGAAGTATAAATCCTACTTCGAAACTACTCATGCCAAAAGAAAACTTATTTTTTAACTTCTAAATTAATTACTCTTCTAATGTCTTTTAAAAATTAAGATAACAGTATCTCCAAAAAATCTTTTAGTTTTTCAACATTAATATTATATATTAATAACGATTTGTGATTAATAGAAATGAAATTTATTTGATAATTCTTTAACTTAATTTTCCTTGAACATAGTTTTTTAACTTAAAGAAGAAATCTCAATTAAAAATATCTTATAAAGGTTTTATGTTTTTAGTGCTTTATATGATATTTTAGGGCCATATTGACTAATCGAGAGTATAACTAAAGCTTCTAAGGAAAATAGTATCATTTATGATGAATTATCTTGAAATTAAAATAAAATTAAACTTAAATTAGGAGATGATAGAATGAAAGATAAAGAACTTTTCCATAAAATTATTTATGATATTGTATCTGAACTCAAAATTCCTCTATTAGATGAGAGAGTTCATGATAAAGTAAAAATTAGATCAAGTCCCGCAATTTCAAAAGTAAAATTTACATTTGATGAAGATGAAAAAATAATACGCGGATTTCTTGGTTTGGCAGAATATTTTCATACCGTTGTGTTAAAAGATGATGATGAATATTACATTCCTCATGAAAAAACGTTATTCATACTTGAGAGTTAATTGATTGAAATTTAAAAGAAGAATGACGTTAAATGAAATGGATTAAAATAATTAAAAAAGCACTTATTCGGGATAAAAATATTGAAAATCAAAATAATCATAGTACTCAAATTTCTAATTCTCAAATTCTAAAGAAGAATAAACAAACAGATGAAGACAAAAAGATGCAGAAATATAGCTATGAAAGCTTTAGGAAGCTAAAGGTTTATAAAAGGCCAATTATCAATGATCTTAGCGAAAGAGAACAATTATTCCGTAAAATTTCTAAGGAATTAGAAAAGTTAGGCTAACAATTTCGATTGAACAGTATTTTATTCCAAAAATAAAGGTGATTATGATTAAAAAATACTATCCTAAATGCAATCTTGGTAACTTAGCAATTACAGAAGGAGGGAACTAGTCTTGGAGAATGATGATAACTCACAAGAGCAAACTAATATTGAAGAAAACTTGGATTATAGCATAAATAATATTGTCGCCACGGCAAAAGTGGAGATCTCTGAAAAGTTTGATCTCGTAAAATTAGCTCGTAAACTACATGATGCCGAATATTTTCCAGAAAGATTTCCTGGATTAATACTGAGACAAAAAGATCCTCGCGCTACGTTTTTGATTTTTTCTACTGGAAAAATGGTGATAACCGGTCTTGAAGAGGTAAATAATGCTGAGATTGCCATCAACAAGTTACTAAAGAAAATTAAGAAATTTGGAATTAAAAAAACTGAACCCGAAATTATTATTCAAAACATGGTAGCCAGTGGTGATTTTCATCAAAAATTTGATTTAAATAAAGCAGTAATACTCATGGAATATGTTATGTATGAACCAGAGGTATTTCCCGGATTAATCTACAATATGAAAGATCCTCGTGCGGTCTTTCTTTTATTTTCAACGGGTAAATTTGTATGCACCGGTGTTAAAACCGAAGAAATATTAAAGGCAGCGATTTCAAAATTAACGAAGGAGATTAATGCTATGGATCTTGTTTCTGAAAAAGTTATGGAAGAAAAATTTGAACTCTCTTTTATTTAATTTTTCTATCTTAAATACTAATCTTTAATAATATAATCTAAAGAACCAAAATGGTTGAATTTTGTGAAAAATGTGATGGATTAATGCGTCCATCCAAAGAAGGGGATAAAAAGTTTCTTGTTTGTAAATCATGTGGCAGAAAAATCCCTTTGGAAGATAAAGTGATAGAGTCTTATACTTCGAGTAAAAAAATAGCTCATCCTCAGGGAGAAGAATTTAAGAATTTGGAAAAAATGGAAAATTGGAAAGAAAAAGAGATTTATAAAAAATTCAAAGAATCAAGTTAATTGTTTCTTTATTTATTAATCTTCGATTACAATATTCTCTTCTGTAAATCCCTCATTCACAAGGAATTTTTTCAATTTCAAACGATGATCACCTTGCACTTCAATGGTATTATCTCTGTACGTACCGCCTGAAGCACATTCTTTTTTTGCTTTCGTACTTAAATCATCTAGATTAAGTTCAAAATCGCCTTTAAATTTTACAACAGTCACGATTTTTCCCCATCTTCTTCTTTCGTTTGAAATTGTAATACGCTGATCTTCTGCTTCTAAGTCTTCACATATGCATAACTCCTTTGGAAAACTGCACTTAGGACAGATATCCTCATCCTTAATTCTTTCTCTCACCTCCCTAAATTATGTTTTTATTTCTTTTGTAAACCACTGCATATTGATATGAATGGACTATCCCTTCTTAAAGAGCCATCTTTATTGTAAGGAAAATTTTTACAATCGAGAGGTTTAATTTTATGAATTAAACATTTATTCAACTTCAGAAAAGGACATGCTCCATTCGCATCAGTTCTTATTATATATTTTAATCCAAGATCCAATCCAGTTAATATAACTTTAAAATTTTTAGGACTGAAAATCGGATCATAACCTACCTCCGGAATAATCGTCTTGATGTAGCTTCGTAAACAACTTATCCCATAATATAAATGGTTTTCTTGAATGAAATCAATTAATTCCTTTATTTTTATTTTAATGTAAGGACTCTCTTTTTTAATTCTCTTTATGGTGCTACCCCAATCAGAATTCAGCTCTGTATGGTTGTTAATTGAGATACATTCAGGTTGTATCATACAATTATCTAAAAGTTCTTCTTTTTCTAAATTCATCCAATGGATCGCATCACTTCTTTGTACCCTTACTTCATAACCAGCACGACAGCATTCTCCACATAAAGTGCATTCAAAATCGTAAACTAATGGAGTTTTACTTTCACTTTTTAAGTTTATGGTTATTTTCTACCACCAAATAATCTTTATATATCATAAGTACTCGTGATTCCTAATTCAGAAACGGTCTCCAATGTAGGATTAAATAAAGACTTAAAAATTCGCCAGTAATACAATTCTTCCTTTGATCTCAAAGTAAAAATAGAGTTAATATGTTTTTCATCCTTAAATTCAGAATCAGTAATAATCCTATTTATATGATCTCGTAATAAAAATTCAGAACCTGCACCATTTGAGAACTTTTGCTTTTTTCTCCAAATAAATTCCGAAGGCATCTCATCTTCAAATGCTTTTCTAAGAATCCATTTTTTCGCAATTCCCCACTTCTTTTTCCGAAGAATTTTAAATTGCGATGGGATTTCAAGTGCTAATTCCACGATTCTTCTATCAAATAAAGGAGCCCGTGCTTCGATGGAAAAAAAATAAGGTATGCGATCAACTCGCTGTAAACCCGTTTTATGCTCAATTTCTAACAAATTTATAAGTTCTTGATTTAATGCGTCATAAGAATAATAATCAAGAAGATAAGAATAACCGCCAAAAAGTTCATCGCCCCCTTCACCAGTTAAAAGGATGCATTCACCATGATCTTGCTTTATTTTATTAGAAACTAGAAACATAGGAACAGAACTTCTAATTAACGCGGCATCAAAAGTTTCAAGAGCATATATTACCTTTGGTAATGACTCAAGCATATCCTCTAAACTTATATCAAGAATTGTATGAGCAATATCAAAAAGGTTAGTATACTTTTTCGCAAAAGTAACATCTTTTGATGCTTTGGTTCCCACGGTATAAACATTTAAATCTTCAACCAAATCCTTAGCTATATGTGTAATAATGGTGGAATCTAGTCCCCCACTTAATAAACCACATATTTTTTCTCCTTTTGCAACATTATCTTTTACTGATAATTTAACTGTTTGCTTCAATTTCTCCGCATAATGTTTTGAATCTAAATTGAATAGATTGGGTTTTTTAATGTAGTCTGGGAAGGTATAATAGTTATTGATCTTACCTAAAGCATATTTTACGCTTCCTGGATCGATCGGATTTACTTTTAGATGAAGAGGTGTAAGTGCCTTAAGTTCTGATGCGAAAATAAATATATCTTCGTTCTCACAGAAATATAGTGGCTTACCGCCTATTGGGTCTTTAAATCCTATTAAATCCTTACCATCATATAAAATACCACTAAAGGAGCCAATAAGTTCATTTAATATATTCAATCCACACTTTTTATAGCCTTTAATTATGCTAACTAAGTCCTTTTCATTTTTCTCAGCACAATTATCTTGCTCTACATATTTTGCCGATAACTCATTTAAATTATGGATTTGACCATCAATAACGATCATTATGTTATTCTTATTATCGAAAGCGAGGTTGAGGGGTAATTTCGATTTGTTATTTTTTTTTTGATAAACAATGATTTCTATAGGATCATCTTCGTGGATATAGCGGGAATTTCCTCGATGCTTTATTTTGAGAGCATATTTTCTTAATTTATACAAGAAATGCTCGTCCAATTTCTTCTTTTTATAAAATGCAAATATACCCGCTATCCTACTCACCAAATAATTTTAATCGAGTCTTCTTCTTGAAAATCAGGTATTTAAGCGAATTATCTTGTTCCTGATGGGATTTAATTACTTTTTTAAATGCTTTGATTTTCTTTAGGAGATTTATTAGTTCTTCTGTTAGTTGTTCCTCCCCATTTAAAATAGTGAAAATTCCGTTGATATTTAAAAAGTTTTTATGAAGAAAAACAATAGAACTTCGTTTTTTTCTGTTACTTAAATCATATTTATCAAATATACCCGACAAAAGAATTAAATCAAATTTTCCAAATTCCAAGTAAAAATCCGTTAATAAAGAACCATTAAAAATATCTAAAACCCTTGTCTTTATTGAAGTTTGTAGATTAAGTTGTTTAGTAAATTGATCCAATACATTTTGGGATTCATTAGAAACGACATAATAAGCATCTGTGAATACAGAAATCATCGCATTATAAATAGATATTAAATCATCTCCGATTATGAGTATCTTACCAATATTTCTTTTGGATTGTAGGCCCATGGACTTAATCGTTAGAGCTAGATTCTCATAATAATCACTCTTTTGGAAATTTTTTGTTCTATCTTTAGGCTTTTCTTGTGTTTCTTCAAGAAATTTCTCTTCGATTTCACTTTTCGTATCCATTTATTAACCACCTCTTTTGCTGAAATTTTTAATATATTAATATAACTATTGGATATTGAAGAAAGTGCGTTCTAATCTATATTGCAAGATTATTTATTAGTTACGCATGAAAAATCTCGTTTAAAAATTTATGAACATCATTCACCAAAACGCTTTAAATAATCTTTTTAACATGGTAATCGATAATAAGGAAAAACATAAATTTTTCTACGATTTATAATAAAAAATAATTTATAAATTTATGCTAAGTCAAATTATCTAAATTTATGAAGATTATAAGATTTTTTTATAACAATCAAAATAGATCTTGAAAATCTGGAATTGATGTGGATTGTTCTAAGGATCTAATTTTTTCCAACTTTTCTTTCTCTTGTTTTAAAATATATGTTTTTATTAGCGATAACAATCTGTAAATTCCCTTATTTTTAATTTTGAATTTTTTCCTTTTTCCTAGTCTTTCATATGTAACTATATCGACATCTTTTAACTTTTTTAATTGATGCGAGGTATAACTTTGGCTTAAATTTAGCTTTTTTTGTAAGTTACCCGCAGAGCTAGGGTTTTCTCGCAAATATTCAATTATTTTCAATCTAACCGGATCACTTAAAACTTTAAGAAATTTAATCATCATTATATTAAGATTTTCCATTGCTCTCTCCTGTACTATTATTCCTATTAAATTATGTTTTTAATACCTCTACTTATAAGATAATGCTAAATTATTTAAATCTATACATTATAATAAATAGATATTACTTTAGTGAAATATTAAGAAATATAAATATTTAAATATGATAATCCATTTATATATAGTGTGAGGTGAATATTATTTATCAAAAAATTGTAATTGCGATGGATGATTCTAAGGCTGCTTTTAACGCAGCTAACAAAGTATTAGATCTCTTTTCTAATGGAACTGACAAAGAAAGGAATATTCCTGAGATTGTTGCATTTCATTCAATTGAGCATCATAAATTTCCAAAATATATGCCTATAATGGTTCCAAGCGGATTTGGAGGAAGATACACTGTTCCAGCTGTGGATTATCGTAAAATTCAAGAAGAATATAGACGACATGGAGAAGAAATACTAGGAAAAACAAAGGAAATATTTGAAAAAGAAAAAATTGAAATCGAAACTCGATTAGTTGACGATGAGAAACCTGAAGATTATATTAAAAAAGTCGTTGATGAGGAACATTTTGATCTTGTAGTAATCGGTAACACGGGAGAACATTCAAAATTAGGTGAATTCTTATTGGGATCAGTAACTCAAGAAATAGTGAAAGCCGCTCCTTGTGATATTTTAGTGATAAGCTAATAGACCTATCTATTAGTATTTATTTTTATTAAATCTGGTAAAAAGACGATAATTGAGAAAACGGTGTATTATTTTGAGTTCGAAATCATCTTTAGATAAAATTGATAGATATATTCTAGATCTACTTAGACATGATCCTGAAATTACTCATAGTGCGATTGCCGGTATGGTTGGAAGAAGTCAACCTGCAATTGGAAAACGGATAAAAAAACTAG
This sequence comes from Promethearchaeota archaeon, assembly GCA_004524725.1. GTDB lineage: Archaea > Asgardarchaeota > Lokiarchaeia > Sigyniarchaeales > SOKP01 > SOKP01. The sequence continues at coordinate 5,754 of SDNW01000028.1, read as the reverse complement.
AAAAAAAAGGCCTTTTGGCTTATCAAGTAGGACCCAGTGTAAAAGAATTTGATTTTATTTTTATAAAAATTGATATTCAAACTAAGGACCCAGAGAAAATTTTAAAAATCGCTAAAAAATGTCCTTTTATGCCAATAGCTTTTAAACTTACAGGGGAAAATAATATAAATATAATAGCCTATGGCTATAATCTAAAGTTTCTATCAAATTTATTATCATATCACTTTAAAAACGAAGAAGAAGTTAAATCGATCAAATATGAGGTCATTCTAAACGCTAATGAAGATCTAGTCTTACCGATAGATCTAAACATTCAGAATTGTGAATATTTAAAAAATAATCAAGTAAAAGAGTGAAAGTATTAATAAGAGGTTCAGAGATTTGCTTGAGTTTTGTGAGAAATGTGGTAGCATGTTACGTCCCTCTAAGGATAGTGAAGACCATGTTCTCATCTGTAAAATATGCAATAACGTTGTAGAGGTATCTGAAGAAATAGAAGATTCCTATACATTTCACAAAGAAATCGATCACCAAAAAGAGATAAAAATCTAATACTCCCAAATTTTACATTATTACTATGCAATAAATTAATAAAAAAGAGGTGATAAACGATTCCTGGTTCACATGGCTCAATGACCAAAGCTGGGAAAGTTAGGCAACAAACCCCAAAAATCGAGTCCACTGGAGTAAATGCTTCAAAGAAAGCAATTCCAAGAAAACGCTTCAGAAGATTATATAAGAAAAGGATAATTAAAGGGAAATTCGGTGGACAGCCTGATTCTATCGCAGCTAAAAAAGCAAAATATAGATCTTAATATTTAACAAATTTCTCGTTCTATTTTATTTTCATATACATAATTGACATAAAACCATGTAAAATTGAAATTTAGAGCCCATACTATTTAAGTCACCCTAAAATTTAAATATTTTTCTTGATATAAATACATAAAGAAAGTTCTGTAGAAATTTTCTTTATAAATATAAGTCTATCAATATAAGAATATAATATACGCATTCAGATGAGTATTTAGGTTATAATCTTGATAATTGGTAGAATAATTATAGTTTAACTCTCAAACATACAACTATAATTTTTATGAAATCATCAATTCCAATTCATTTAATGTGAATAATGGAGGGATGAGATGGCTATGAAAAAAGTACAAAAAAAATTTAATATCCAAAAGAAAAAACTTATCTTAACTGCCTGTATAGGACAATGTGTTCATGTTGCTGGTAGTTATAACTTTATGCAAATTGCCAAACAACTGGGCTATAAAACGTTTTTTATGGGACCCGCAACTCCGATTTTAGATGTAATTGATAAAGTAAAAGAAATTAAGCCCGATGTAGTTGGGCTAAGCTATCGATTAACCCCAAAAACAGTCTTGCCCTTGTTAGAGAAGTTCTTTCGACATTACGATAAAATAAATAAAAAGCCAGATAAATTAATTTTTGCTGGAACTCCAGAAGCCGTCGAATTCGCAAAAAAAGCGGGAAACTTTCATTACTACTTTGTAGGTGGTGAACCAAAATATGAAATAATTTCGATCTTAAGAAATGATTTTGAGTACTCAAAAGAACAATTTAAGCCTCCCATGGAATTAATTTCACGAATCGAATGGAAAAAGCCCTATCCTATCTTACGAGCTCATTTTGGATTATCAAGTCTAAACAAAACCGTTGAAGGAATAAAAAAAATTGCCAAGGCTAAGATTTTGGACGTAATCTCAATCGCTCCTGATCAAAATTCACAATCACACTACTTTCATCCAGAAGATCAACGATCAGAATTAGAAGGTGCAGGAGGAGTGCCATTAAGATCTCGGAAAGACTTTGAAGACTTAAATAGAGCAAGAATGAATGGTAATTATCCATTGCTCCGAATATATGCGGGAACGCGTGATTTCATTAAACTAGGAAGGCTCTATCAAGAAACGATACAAAATGCCTGGGCTGCAATTCCTATCTTCTGGTTTAATCAAATGGATGGAAGAGGCCCTTTGCCTTTAAAAAAATCGATTAAGCAACATTTAGATGTAATAAAATGGCATGCAACCAATAATATTCCTGTTGAGATTAACGATCCTCATCATTGGAGTTTACGCAATTCTTCTGATGCTATAGCTGTTGCCGATATGTATCTTTGTGGGATTATCGCTAAAAAATTAGGAGTCAAACATTTTATTGCGCAATATATGTTTAACACTCCCCCAGCTCTTACTCTTGATATGGATTTAGCTAAAATGATGGCAAAAAACGAATTACTTAACACATTGGTTGACAAAAAGTTCTCAGTGATTACACAAGTAAGGACTGGTTTAGCGAGTTTTCCGTTAGATTTAGATAAGGCAAAAGGACAACTTGCAACGGCATCATTGGTACAATTGGCGATAAAACCGGATATTGTACATATTGTTAGTTATTCTGAAGCAGATCATGCTGCTAATCCTTCGGATATTATTGAAAGCTGCAAAATTGTAAGTCAAGTAATTAATAAAGTACTATCCAGCAATTTAGATTTTACAAATATCGATATCATAAAAAGGAAAGATCTATTAATTAAACAAGCTCAGGATATTATACATTTAATTCCAAATTTAGCTCACGATTTAGAAGAACCCAAAGATCCTTACCTCAATCCCACTGTGTTAAATAGGCTTGTCAAGTATGGAATTTTTGATGCGCCTCATCTTAAAAACAATAAGTTCGCTAAAGGAGAAATCCAAACGAAAATCTTTAATGGTGCTTGTGTTTCATGGGATTCAGCTCGAGATAAAGTCTATGATGAACTCGAAAGGATAAAAGATATTGATAATACAATCGACGAGATAAATCTTTATAACAATTTATCCAAGATTAGAAGATTTATTGGCAAGGTGACTGATAAATGAAATTTTGCATCATAGGTGCAGGAAATGGGGGAAGAGCATTTGCCTCATATTTATCCTCCAAAGGACATCCTGTGAATTTATATAACCGCTCTCTCACGAGAATTGCAGATATTAAAAAGAAGGGAAAGATAAAATCAAAAGGAGAAATAAAAGGATCATTTCCATTAAATATAATTACTCAGAGAATAGATCGAGCATTAGAAAATTCAGATGTCATTTTAGTTGTAACACCTGCTTCAGCTCATAAAGATGTCGCTCAAAAAATAGCTCCCCACTTAACAAAAGATCAAATCATTCTTTTAAATCCTGGAAGAACCTTCGGAGCTATCGAATTTTCACAAACAATTAATGATGAAATCGGCTGTTTTCCGGTTTTTGTGGCTGAAACTCAAACTCTACTCTTTACTTCAAGGCAGTTAAAAAAAAATCGAGTTCAAATTCTAAAAATCAAGGATTCTGTTCAGTTTTCTGCTTATCCTGAAAAAGATACGTTTTTTATTTATGACACTTTACATGAGATCTTTCCACAATTAGTTCCTGCAGATGATTATCTTGAAATGACCTTAAAAAATATAGGGATGTTACTCCATCCAACTCTTTCAGTTTTGAATTCTGGAATGATGGATATTGGAAAAGAGTTCAAATTCTATTCTGAAGGAGCCACTAAAAGGACATGTGAAGTACTTGAGAGAATACAGATGGAGATCAACCAAATTATGAATTTATTGGGTCTTAAGCAGTTTAACTTCTGTAACTGGGCGAAAAAATCGTATGGAGTAAGTGGAAAATGCATACATGATACAATTCAAGAAATAATGGCGTACAAAGATATTAACGCACCCAAAAGACTGATAACTCGATATTTCACTGAGGATATTCCGACTGGATTGGTCCCTATTTCATCTTTAGCGAACCTTTTAGGAATTAAAACCCCTATTATTGATTCAATCATAACTCTCTCTTCAGTATTATGCGGATTGGATTTCAAAAGCTTAGGCAGGACAATTAAAGCATTAAAGATAGAAGAATTTATTAAGAGACGAACTACGACGGAAGAATTAATTAGTATAGGAACCCAACAACAAATATCTATTAATTAAAAAAAAAGAAACAAAAAAATACACTCAAAAAAAATTTCCAAAATCTTCAATTGACTCTTGATCTTCTAAATTGGCGATGTTTTGGATTTTTTCCTTTTCTAAGTGAATGACATAGGATTTGATGATTCTTATTAACTTATGTATTTTTTCATTTTTAATATGGGCGATCTTGTTCTTTCCATCTCTCACGTACTCTATTATTCCTGCGGTAAAGAGCTTTTTTAGTTGGTGAGAAACATAGCTTTGGCTTAAATCAAAATTCTCCTGAATCTGGGAAATTGAACTAGGATTATCCTTTAAATAATTAATAATGCTCAATCTTAATGGATCGCTTAATAATTTTAAAAATGAAGCTGTTATGTTCTCTAAATTATCCATAATAATCTTTGTATCTCCTCTTATTTTTCTTATATAGCCCTTAAATGCTCTAATTTTTAACGAGTTTTTTCTACAAATATAATATTACTATTACCTATTTAAGTTTTTATTTTCTTATTAAAATAATATAATATTTAAATATCTTATTTCTTTAAGATTGTAATATTTATATATAACGATTCATTAATATATAATACCAATGAACTATAACCGTTTTCTGAAATCATCTGATTTTTATTTAAAATCTAATTAGTGGTATAATTAGATTATTTACTCTTAAGTAGGGCTATAGTTTAAATTTATAAAATAACATTCGGAGGTAAAAAAAAAAGAAATGGAAAGTGTAAAAAATATCGATAATATAGATAAAAAAATTATCAAATTAATTCAAAAAGATCCAAATATAACACATACAGAACTTGCACAACGTGTAGGTCGCAGTCAACCTACAATTGGAATACGCGTAAAAAAGTTGGAAAAATTAGGGTTGATCAATTATCAAGCAGGAATTAACATCAAAAATTCAGAATTTTATTTTTCCAAAATAGATGTAGAAACGAAACATCCTGATGAAATTTGCGAATTAGTAGAAAAATGTCCTTTTATGTTAACTGCCTTCAGACTGAGCGGAAAAACAAATTTGAATATCATTGCAGTTAACCCAGAGCTTTTGGGCATAGAAAGGGTAGTGAATTATTATTTACGGGATCGTGATGATATTCTTAATTTATCAGTTAATTTAATCACAAAAACTACTAACAGTATAGTGCTTCCACTAGATTTGGATTTTAAAATGTGTAAGGATTGCAAATTGAAAAAATATTGTTCGAAATATAATTTTTAAAATGCATCTATCTATTTCTTTAAATAAAATTTATTTAAAGCAAAGAAATTGTTAATTATTGAAAATATTGGTCATAACCTTCTCTTTTTGCATCGCCTAATTGTTTTCTCCGATATTCTTGTGCCTTCTCCGCTAATTCTAACATTTTTTTCTTGATTTTCTTTCCCTCTTCAATTAATTGATTCGTATCTACTTCAAGATTATAAAGATCATTTAGAGATTCTATAATTGCAGCCGCTCCTTCTGGAGTGGGATATTGTGAAACGGGGGTAAATAGAGCATAAGCTTGAAGTTTATTGGTTAATGCTTGATTTAAAAATGTAGCTTCTGGTCCGACAATTATACCTTTTTTGAGCTTTTTAATACCTAAGTTTTCAAGCGAATCAATTTTTTCATACTCAGCTGCATAATATACCGGAAATTCATCGATTTCACCTTTTTTGGGGATACCTTGAAAAATTACGATCTCTTTTGCGCGAACCTTTTCCGACAGAGCCCATTTACATAATGCCTTACTTAAACCGTTATAAGCTGAGGA
>SDNW01000129.1 GCA_004524725.1 Promethearchaeota archaeon | reverse complement strand
ATATGATTGCGTACATTCTGGACTTCTTTTTCTTTCCAATCCATATTAATTCCCAGATCTGCAGCATGCGATATATATAATCGGAACAAGTCTGCGGAATACTTTTCTTGAATATCTGCCAAGGAGATTACATTTCCCTTTGATTTGCCCATTTTCTGCCCTTCGATGATTATCGGCTCAATTAAAGTAATAATTTGCGGCCACAGTTGTTCAGGGTAGATTGCAACATGATGAAAGATATAGAAACTCAAATGATTGGAAATATGCATTATAGCGGTATGGCGATGATCTACGGGATACCAATAATAAAATTCTTCTTGCATCTTCTTCAAAAGTGATTGTGGGATTTCTGTGGCTTTCGAAACCTCTTTTAGGTTCCCCTTCTTTAGATATATAAAATCAAAGAATTGAGGCGTAAGCTGATTAGGCTTGATATTATGGTGCTTGAGATTATGGACAATGGTATAGAAACTCATGTAAATAGTAGAATCGCTAAGTGATTCAATAATCCAGTCTTTATCAAAAGGTAATTTAGTACCTAAACCTCGCTTTCTGGCACAAGGTCGCTTTTCCAGCCAATTGAATATGTTTTCAAAAGTGGTTCGATACTTTTTTGGATGGATGGTCATCTCATTTAGACATTTAAAAGCATAATCTTTCCAATTGCCCGCATTGAAATTTAGGAACCATTGGTCTTTTAAAATGGAAACTATGACTTTTTCTCCACATCGGCATCTAAGATCCCTTGTAATTGGTATATAAATTTTATCTGCTTTATTTTGTTCCATAAGTGAATTAATTACGAGGTCAACTGCTTCAGAAACCACTTTATCCGCATATATATCGCATTTTTCATTTAGGATCCCATTGTAAAACTCTACTCGATAATTTTCAGCAGTTGCCTTATCCAATTTTTCTTTGTCCTTTTGAGATTGTACATGAAATTTCTCACAAAAATGTTGAGCTGGAGTACCGTCAATGCCCACAAGGTCTATTATTTGGATTGGGTTAATAGTATTTATAGCATCTTCATCTAAATTATACTTATGAATCATATTTTTATCCTGTTGTAGGTCAATAAGAGCTATATAATCGAAAGGTGCGTGTGCAGGAACAGAATAAACTACGCCAGTTGCAGCAGAGGTATCTACAAATTCACCGGGAAGAATGAGGAGATTTCGATCAGAGATAATATGTTTTGCTCCTTTTCCAATTAATTCTTCTCCTTTAAAACTATATATTATTTTTACCCTTTTATTCTGGTTTTCGAAGAGATTTGTTGCTTCTTTCGATACGTACCAAATTTCTCCGTTTATATTAGCTTTAACGTATTCTCCATTGGGATTTATCCATAAATTAGTCACTCCATAGATGGTTTCCGGACGTAGTGTAGCAGGGACCAAAAATCCGTCTTCAAACGGAAATTTAATGCAAGTATATTCATTTATACTTAAATCGAGTTCATCTCCACTTGCAATGTCATCCTCCCCTACCGCGTTCATGCAGCGAGCACAATAAAGAATAGGGTATTCCCCTTTTTCTAAATAACCTTTCTCATTTAATTGATAATATTGCCACTCAATGAAGCGATTATATATTCTATCGCCCGTAGTAAATTCACGTCTCCAATCTAAACTCATCCCGATGGATTTTAAATCAACTTTCATTTTTTCTGAAAAATAATTGACAACATTCCAAGGATCCACAAAACTCTCTACAATTTTTCTGATTTCATCTTTATCCAAAGTGTGTACTCCCACATAATCACACATTTTTTCAAATGTTTCTTCATCTCCTCTCTTTAAAGATGAAGAAATAGCCAATACAGGCGTACCTGTAATATGGAAAGCCATTGGAAATAGCACATTATAACCTTTTGCTCGGTAATATCTCGCAAAAATGTCACCATTGACATAACTTCTCCCATGACCTATATGCATTGTCCCTGAAGCATACGGATAAGGATTCGTGATAAATTTCTTAACTTTTTTAGGATCTGGGTCTGCCTCAAATATATTTGATTCGGCCCATCTTTCCTGCCATTTTTTCTCAATTTCTCGTGAATGATACATATTTTACACCTAATTTTTCCATCAAGATAAGAGAATGAATCCTTAACAAAGATTTCTTTAACTATAATCCATGTTCCATGCGAAGCGAACCACAGAAAACAGAAAAGAAATAGACGATGTGGATTCGTTTCGCTTATGATAATAATAATAACACAGCCAGCAAATTGACTAAAGGTAAATTTCCCCTTGAATGCATCGCTTTAGCAGTGTTATTTATATTCATTAATATATATTTACCTTTTTTTCTATAAATATTTTAGGTTTCTTATTCACAATATTCATGGGTAGAACATAACTCTTTCAATGTGCTAGAAAAATCTCTAAAATGAGTTAAATCATTGGGATTAAAGTTCTTCCCATAACTTTCAAGGAATTTATCTGCAATGAGATGTCCTTGTTCGCGCCATAATTCGATTGGATCATCATGATCAACTAAAAGGATCACGTTGATTGGCGACCGAGGCACGATTATACAATTATGTCCGCGAGATCCTTCTGTGGAGATCAGGATGAGCGTTCCAATATTTAATTCAGTAGTGATGTTTTGGATTGCTGAAAGAAATCCGCTAAATATAGCTGAATGTTCAGTTCCTATTTTGGTATGTGGTTGGCGATATTCTACGAGATTTATTCCCGAACCCTCATGCTGAATTAATATTATATCGAGCATAATGCGTTATAATAGTGCTTTTAAGCTATTTAAACTTTTTAAGTTCGTTATTTTAAAATGTTCTCCTTTTTTGAAAATATAAATTTTAAATTTTAAAGAACGAAGAAACAAATGAATCTGAGAATGATCTTATCTGGATCTCATCAATTTGCTTAATTTCTCGTAGTTTTGAATTTTGATATGACCTTTCTAAAGCTCGAATGAATAATTCTCCATCAGAAGTTAGTTGATATTTGTTATATTGGGGTCTTGTAATTAATTCAGCTTTATGTAATTGGTTAAGGTTGTTTGCTAAAGCTGTTTTTTTTTATTTTTCACTATTCGTAGTGAAATAATCTAATCAAATAGAAGTTCAAGAATCCCATTCATTTCACAATTAATACATCACATTCAGCATTTTTAGCAACATTAGATGACACGGTTCCAAGAAATGTCTTTTTAATTTTAGAATGTATACCTCGACTACCTAAAACGACAAGGTCTATTTTTTCTTCCTTTACAGCTTGTATTATGTATTTACTAGGCGTATCCTTCTCGATTAAACGATATTCTACAGAATCTTGATTTCCTCCAAACATTTCTTTCGTTCTTTTTAGCAATTCAGTACCTGCATCTTTATATACATCTTCTAGGATTGTATATTTTCTATATAAAACGTCTACATTTGGGTATAACTCTGAAGGAGAACGGTTATCTTTAGTTGAATGAATAATTATTACCTTGCTATTCCAAATCTTCTGTAGCTCTACAGCTTTTTTAGCAGCATTTCTAGCATGCGAAGAACCATCAGTTGCTAGCAATATTTTATAATAAACCATATTTATCCTCATTTTAAAATAAAATATATTATAATTATATAGCTTGGAATTTTTAAATTATTTGTAACAATTTTCTCTTTCTCTTTTTTCATAAAAATGATTATAAATGAGAAAGACATATTCTATTTTACAAATTCAAAGAATAATTAGGGTTTAAGGGTTTAGAAATGGAAAAAAAATATGATGATTGGTTTGATGGATTTAAAACCATTGTATCTGAACAGTTGGGCAGTCAGATATATGATAAAGTAATGAATGATTGTATGAAATGCAAATCCGTGAGAAGCGACCCTGAAATGGCAACTTGCATAAAAGAATTAATGGAAAACTTTGACAATATAGTAGAAGAAAAAGAAAAACGAGGAAATGTAATGGAAACTATGGGATATTATTGTTTTCAAAACCACTTTCTTGAAAGAGCACTTAAAGTAAAGGATAAATCAAAGAAAATTGAAGAAACTATTAAAAATCTGAACGAAACCATTGGTAATCAAGAATATTTTAAGTTAAAAGGGGATATAATCGAAGCTAAGTTTAATAAGTGCTATTGTCATATTGGTGTCCAAGTGGCTGAAGAAAAATTGCCACAAACATATTGCTATTGCTCCTTAGGATGGTTAAAAGATTTGTTTAAAGTTTTGCTAGAAAAGGATGTTAACGTTGATATGCTCCAAACGATAGTTAGTGGCGGAAACGCGTGCGAATTTGTTATTCACTTAGATTAATTCCATTTATTCTGAAATTATAGATTTTATCCTTTTTCACTTCTAATTTAAATAAATTACCGTTGGAGATAATATTCATAATTTCCTCATCATTATAATGATGATCATCGAAAGTTAAATACCCATCAGGTTTTAATACCCTATGAAATTCTTTTATTAGTTTATCCTTATCTGCTATCGCATGCATAACATCAAAACAAATGACTAAATCAATGAAATTATCAGGTAATTTAGTATTACAATCCGTTTGTAATGTGGTAATGTTTTGTATTTTTTTCTTTTCTGCTTTCTTTTTTACCTTCTTGATAGCTAAGGGATGAATATCTGCGGCATAAATTCTTCCTTCTTTGCCAACAACCTCAGCAGCCGCAAAACTATAACTACCAGGCCCACATCCATAATCTAAGACGTGATCTCCCTCCTTAATTTTCGATCGTTGTATTTTTCTCATAGGAGGTTTGATGAGATCCCGAATTTTAAAAAAGAATGCCATTCCTTTATAGTCTAAATGAGATTGTAGTTTTTTAGCTGCTTTTTTGTTTTCATCCTTCATTTTGATCCTACTCATCTGCTTTTTGGATGGAGTTAAAGAATCGTGAAGCAAAATGGCTTAACTTTGATGCTTTTATAATTCCAAGCCCCTTATTTATATCACCAAACACAAGCAACTGATCTCCTGCTTCAATTTTAAATAATTCTCGGGCTTTCGCAGGAATTACAATTTGTCCCCTCTCACCAACCTTAACTGAACCAAAAAATTGATGTTTTCCGCTTGAATGTCGATGTTTACTCATTTTTTTTCACATATTTTTCATGTAATTCATGTAGATCATATTTATCATACTATTTAAATTTTACCTCTTAATATCTTTGAAGATTGATATTTAAAGGTATTTTAAGCATTTAAGCAATCCAAGTGCAGAAGATTTAAAATCTTTAATATCACATATTAGATTATTTTAAATTGTAAAATAGGTTTTAAATAAAATGGATATTAAATCATTTAAATGGATACATCTCCTTCCAACAGCGATTTACTTTATCTTGTGCGCGTTTATATTGCTTTTTGATTTTAATATATATATCGAGGGATCGACGGAATATCCAAAGTTCTACATAATGCCGATTCTTTATTCGATAATTCT
>SDNW01000027.1 GCA_004524725.1 Promethearchaeota archaeon | reverse complement strand
TGGTGCTGTTTACGCCTCGGTAGATTTGAATATTTCTAATTCTTTAATGTGGTATACTCAAACATTTTCTACACCAATAGAACTTAGTGCTGGTAATTATGGATTAGTCATTGATGCTCACAATTATGGTGCGGGAGTGAAAGCGGGTGACACATATCTATGGTGGTTAAACAATAATAAAACGGGCTCTCCCCTCTATACAAACAGATATTACAGAGGCGGCTTTTTAGGACTTATATGGGCTTGGAGAAATCCACTAAGTCAACAAGCACTTCTTCATCGTCTTAATAAATGGTCAGATACATCATATTATCCCTCTGAAATTAATCTTACTGTGAATTATAACGGAACAGATTATTTAGTGAACGATGGCAGTTGTTTAGGCGAGGGAAGTGTATCAATTGATGATTTAGGACCCATAATCGGGGAATCAGAACTCACTTTTCCAACAAGCAATAACCAGTCCCTCAACTTGATATTTAATCTTACTTATTCTGTGTGTCTGCATGAAATATTTTCCACTGAAGGAGAGGTTGAAATTGGAGATATTCTTAACAATAAATGGTATTTAACACCTATAATCAATGCTTACACCTCAAGTGAGTACTATTATGCTATAAAAATACCTGAAAGTTGGGAAAATATAGAAGTCTATAAGGATGAATTAGATGTAAGTTCGGATATAAATGTGGTTTTTGAGAATCATAGTCTATTTATTTATAGTGGTTTAATTACTGAAGGAGCTGATTGGCTAATATCAGCTGAGAATGCTCCAAAAAACTTTTCATTGGCTCTTATAAAATCAGAATTCGAACCTGCCGAGGACATAGAAATTTCTATGGAACCACCCGTCATAGATGGAATGGCAGCATTAATCATTCAGGATGCTGACGGTAATATTGTGCATATAGATCAAAAATCGATCTCATCTGATAACGAAACCTTTCATTACCTCATTCGTTCTGATGCTATCGATGGCCTCTGGAAGGCTACCTTATATTGGTTTAATAGTAGTGAAGCAGCATTTAACACTATAACCTTTGAGGTTAACGTACCCATAATGATTCCTCCTCCAGATCCCTTCTTTATACTTTTATTGATTATTTTCGGAGGAGCCATTACAGGAGGAGTCATAGGGACATATTCTCTCGTGAAGGTAAGAAAATCAAAAAAGGAAGAAAGAAAACAACGGTTAATTAAGAAATTCAAGGATTTGAGCAACATAGAATACATTATTGTAACTGACAAAGTAAGTTCTTTAGATCTGTTTAGTCAATCCTTTAAAAAGAAAGAGCTGGATTTATCCTTGGTTTCGGGTTTCTTAAATGCAATACGATCCTTCGGCATTGAACTAACAGGGTCCTCAGAGCAATCTCAAGTTATTAAACTGGAATATCATGACTCAAAAATTATTATGTCAGAATATAAACAATTTAGGCTTATACTCATTATGAAAGAAACCCCCTCACACGAATTTTTGGAGACTTTAAAACTCACTACAATCGAAACTGATGAAAAATTCGGACGTTTTTTAAAAGAATTTAAAGGCGATGTTAGACCTTTCAAATATGTTGAGCGTTTACTTATTCAACGGCTCGAAACGAGCTTTTTATATCCCTTAAAAATATCCGAGCTTCCTAAAGCTAAACTAAGCTCGTATCAAAAAGACTTACTAAAACGAGTAAAGAAACATTTGAAAACCAATGATTCAAACCGTTTTAAGATCACTTACTTTATAGATAAAGAAGCAATCAATCCATTGGACGTGAAAATATTTTCTGATCTTGTCAAGAAGAGAATTTTCCAACCTATTATCGAAGATAACTCGAATGGGTTTAAATAGAAAAGTCATATAACTTCTTTTTTAGCTTTAATATTCCATATTGAGATTAGTTCTTAAAAAATTTCTTTTTTGAAAGCAAAAGTTTAATGGATTCATCTATACGAGCTAAATCCATTCGCTCAGCTAATTTTTCTCCTATTAATTTTAACCTTTCCCATTTAATAAAATTTTTCGATAATTCAAATTGCTCATCTTTTACCCACTGAATCATAAAATTCGACCTATACATAATAACAATATCTAAAGCTCGGGTTAATAGTTTTTGAGCTTACTTAAAGTTATTTTTGATAGTAATTTCTAAGATAAAATAAAATATTAGGAAATTATTTTAATAAATATTATTATCTTTTAAAGTTGTGATAAATCATGGTTGAGACGTATGATGAAGGGATAGATGATATACTCTACACTTCAAATAAATATGCTTTTTTGGTAGGTGCAGGAATTTCAATGAATCCCCCTTCTAATCTTCCCTCTGCCCGTCAAATTGTAAAAGGTTTATTGGAAAAATTGATAGTATCAGAAGAAGTAGAAAATATCCTTAATATCCCTGATTTAAGATATGAAATGATTGTAGAGCAACTTCAAAAATACATTGATCCAAATCTTATCTTCATGGACTATTTTGAGCTAATAAAAAATCCAAATATGATTCATTTTATGCTTGCTTTATCTATTATTAATGGTAACTCTGTTTCCACAACAAACTTTGATTATTTAATAGAATTAGCCCTCGGTTCTTTAGTACCTGTAAATGAGCAGAATATTATTATGCCGATAATCGTGAGTGAAGATTTTATTAATCTTTCTGATGCTTATTCATACAAAATATTCAAACTTCATGGTTCAAAAAGTAACATTATTACCCATCAAGATACTAGTTCTTCACTTATCACTACCATAAGTGCTCTCGGAAAAGATCGCGAATTGGATAAAACGTTTACGATTGAAAAGTATAAAAAAAATGTATTGATTAAATTATTCCGAAATAATTGTTTAATTATCATGGGATATTCAGGGGGCGATGATTTCGATATCTCTCCCCTTTTATTTGAATTACCTTCCTTAGATAAATTAATTTGGATCGATCATACCATTCATGACATTGTTGAAATAAAGAAAATTGACCCTATGGCTCCTCTAAATAGTAAAGATCTAGGAATTGAGACATCTCATGCAGAAAAATTATTAAAAAAAATTAGATCAAATAGTAAATTCGAAATCTATTATATAAAAGCTAATACAATCGAATTTATCAAAAAGAATCTATGGATCAAAATTACCAATAAAGATTTTCAAGAAATATCGGATTCAATTACCAATAATATAGACGCTCCGAGTTTTTCTGATTGGATTAGAGATAAATATAATGATATTAGTGCAGAAGACAAATACAAAATTACTGCTCATCTATATTTCAATCTCGGCAGAAATAAAGATGTTATAAGAACATGTGAAAAAGCTCTTGAACTTTTCAAAGATTTAGAACAAATGGATCCTAAAAATATGCCCAAAGCAGAATATCATCAACTTTTAGGAACTGTTAATCGAATGAAGGGAGATTTTGGAAAATCAAATAAACATTTCAAAGATGCTAAAGATATTGAAATGTTGTTTTTTAATCAAATTGGCGTGGCAAAACAGCTTATAAACGTTGCAGATAATTATAAATCTCAAACCCTCTACTCTGAAGCAGAAAAGATTTATAAAGAAGCGCAAGAAATTTATGTGAAACATGATAATCTTGAGGGGCAACTTACAATTTTCCATCGATTAGGCGAATTAGCAAGAATCAACACGCTATTGGATAAGGCTGAGGAATATTTCCTAAAATCTTCCGAATTAATCTCTAAAACTGGTAATCTTGAAAGGAAAGCAGCTATCATAAACAGTATGGGGTTGATCTTAGCTCAAAATGGAGATTACATTTCTGCTTTAAAAAATTTTCAAGAATCATTAGATATTGTAGATAAAATTGGTGATCTAAACTTAAAAGGAGAGATCATTGAAAATATTGGTTTAATGTATGAAACTCAAGGTGATTTTCAAAATGCCCTATTAATATATCAAAAAGCTTTAAATGCCGATATATTCATGGATAATACAGTTGGAATCATTTCACGCATGAATAGAATTGGTGACTTACTTCTTAAGCTACAAAAAGCTGATGAAGCGTTGACAATTTTTCTAAAAGCATTAAAAATTTATAATATAGCAATGAAAGAAAATGAGATTGAGGGACCGATGGGAAAATCAGAACTTCTATTCAAAATTGGAACTGTTTTAAAACAAAAAGCTAGATTTACCGAAGCATTACCTTATTTCAATGAAGGATTCCATATAGAAATGTATTTATTTAGACCTAAAGAGGTCGGAAAATATGCATTGAATCTCGCAGAATCATATGAATCTATGGGAGATAAACAGAGTGCTATTGTCCATTATAAGGATGCTATTTTTCATATAGGAGCACAGGATCCTGCCTTAAAAAAACAAATAGAAGAAAGACTGCACACTTTGGAGAAAGGCTAAGAAAATAAAAATAATATGTTAGATATAATTTTTTCGTGAAACAAGTCTTTCACGAAGATCAAGTTTTTGGCTTTAACCTAATCGCTATGAGGTAAAAAAGGATTGGAGCAAAAAACCAAATTAATTGAGGTAACAATGTAATATTTCCTCCCAGAAAGGTAAATAATAATGGATTCCAAGGAGTGACCTCATATTCCCAACCACCACTGGCTACTGCTAACATCTCTACAATAAAGGAGGATATCTGACCGTATAGAAGTAAGACGCCTAATTCTTTTAACTTAAATCTATTAAAATGTGGTTCTTTACATATTTTAATTACAAACCAATAGCCAATTAGAAATAACCCCCCATCCCAAATTGTTGCGGTAATCATAAGGATAATAAATTCAATTGAAAGAGGGAGTGGAGTATTTATGATCGATAAAGGGATCTCCCAACCTAGTCCAAGAAGAATTCCTACCCAAAAAAGTAGCCAAGTGAATCTATTAATATATTTAATCTTATAACAAGCAAACACTATAATACAAATTGCAATACCAGATAAAATGACAAAAATAATAAAAGGATCCAACTTCCTTACCTATCTAAAGTTAATTACTATGTTAATAATTAAATATTATTGAGTTTTAATAACTTTTGAAAAGTTCAAGGTAGTGAGCATGTATAGAATCGAAAAATTGAATAACTCGTATTTTTACCTTAAGGCTATCGGGGATTTTCCCCCTCCTGAGGCAAAGAAATTCGTGGAAGAATTTAAAGAACTAACGAGTTCAATCAATGAGGATCTAAGGGTAATTGTAGACATTAGTGATGCTATATTATTGAATATTAATTCTATTGAATTGATATTAGATTTATTAAAAAGCAACAACCAAAAATTGTATAAATCAGCATTTATAATTTCATTTAATCCTCCATTAAGTGAGGAATTTAAATATCTATTTAAAAAGGCACAATATAAGAAACGAAAACTTGTTCATAGCCTAGAGGAAGCAAAAAAATGGATCGAAATTGAAAATATCGATATCAAGTAATAATACCCTTATTAAATCCCAATTTAATAAAGAAAATAATTAATACTAGATGTAATCCTAATTTAATTGTTAATATAAAATAGATCATGATGAGAATATGAATGCCAATGTATACCATGAAGGTGAGGGGGACTTATCACTTATTAAAGATAAACTAATATCGATTATTGGTTATGGAAATCAAGGGAGAGCTCAAGCTCTAAATTTACGAGATTCGGGACTGAAAGTTATAATCGGGAATCGAAATGATGAATATAAAAAAAGAGCTGAAAAGGACGGGTTTGAAACCTATAGTATTGAAGAGGCAATAAAAAAAGCTCAAATCTTTTTCTTTTTGATACCTGATGAGATTATGAAGGAATTATTTGCTAGTGAAATACATCCCAATTTAAAAGAGAATGAAACACTTATTTTTGCCAGTGGATATAATATTGCATTTGATATTATTTCATTACCTCCAAATGTGGATATATTACTTATTGCTCCTCGCATGATTGGTATAGGAGTAAGGGAATTGTATCTAAATAAAAAGGGGTTCTTTACTTTCATCGGGGTGCACCAAGATTCTTCTGGCAAAGCAAAGGAGAATCTTATTGCTCTAACTAAAGCAGTGGGAGGTCTTATCAAAGGAGCAATTGAAGTCAGTTTTAAGCAAGAAGCGGTTTTGGATTTATTTAATGAACAAGGATTTGGACCGGCATTTGGTCAAGTTCTGCTAAAATCAATGCAAACTCTCCTGGATGCGGGCTATCCTCCAGAAGCAGTCCTCGTGGAGATGTTTATGTCAGGAGAGATGAGCTATACTTACGAGAAGATGGCCCAAGTTGGATTAGTGAAGCAGACTAATTTTCATTCGCAAACGTCGCAATATGGTTCGATGAGTCGTGGAATAAAATTCCGGAGTATATCGAAGGAAATTGGAAAAAAACAAAAAGAAATTTTAGAAGATATCGAATCCGGTAAATTTGCCAAAGAGTGGGAGGCAAAGTTAAGTAAGCTTAAATTCAAATTCATAAAATTTTTCGCTACACGATTACCTTTTGCGAGAGTTGAGGAGAAAGTCAGAAATAATCTAAATATTCCCGAATATGATCTTTTTGCTGAAATTCCTTATCCCACTGAAGATGATATAAAACGATCCAAAGAAATCGAACAAGAACTAAAAGAATTCGAAGATTTTTATCAGGATCTGTAATTTCGATTCATTTTATTTTCTATTTTTCTTCTCTCAATTTCTGATTTAGGACTAAATCCTGTTAATAATATAATTCCTCCTATTAAAAATACAACTCCAACAATTTGATGTAGAACTATTTGTTCGCTAAGCGAAAAGACCCCAATGAAGATTGCTAATAGGATGCTAGAAGAAGTTGAACACGGAACTACTGTATTCGCATTTGCTTTTGTAAATGCATACTGTGTAAATATTAAGCTAAAAATTGCCATTATAAAAGTAATAATAATAAAAATTATTGAAAGGTTAGAATTTGGAATTGCAGTAATTCTTTTGGAAGCAGTTTGTAGCGCTACGAAGGTTCCAGCAGTTATTCCCAGAATGAAACCAACTATTCTTAAATTATAATATTTTGAAAAAGAATATATTATCAATTCAATCACAATAACGACTACAGAAAGAAATACTAACATCTCTATTTTAAGTGTATTAAAAGAAATTTCGCTTGGATTCACATTAAATAAGGTTATAAGGACGATTCCCGAGAGTATTAATACTACTGCAAATATTTGATTCTTAGAAATAGGTTCTTTTAAAACATAATAGGAAAAAAAAACCAATACGATAAGACCTAATCCCTCAATAGGTGCAATTAAATTGATAGGCGCGAAGAGTAAGGCGATCCATTGAATAAACATAAAGATCGAGGTTAATATTGTTCCAAATATCCATATACCTGTATTTTTACCTTTTCCAGAATACTTACTACGATTCTTATAGCCTTCAATGGCAAATTTTTGAACTCCTTTTCCTAAATATTGGGATACATAAGCGATAATACCCAATACCAATCCTATGATAATCTCAATAGTATAGACCACAAACAATCCCCATTTAACATAGATTCTAAAAAGTTATAATAGTATAGCCATCCTCAATATATCGCGCCATACTTGGGTGTCCCATCAATTCTGAACAAGTGGGAAACCCTATTCTCTCAACATCTTCTAAGGACCCCATCTTATTACTACATGCCTTACAGAAGCAATCTATTAACCCCGAGTTCTTCAAATCATTATATTGTTTATAAAAAGGATTACTTTTATTTTCGAATTCATGAGCTAATTTTGTAGCTGAGCCTTCTACAACCACTTTCACATCGTATCCTTTTCCAAGCATTTCCAACGCATTGATAATCACGTGAATAAAACACATGGGATCTCCATTAAATGCAAATAATGCAAATTTTTCTTCTGTCACATATTCACCTTGAATAATTTCTAATCATAAATTGAATATATCAATTAAATCTCCTAAATATTTAACCTTTGTTTGCATAATTCAACTGCCTTTGGATTATTATCCACTCCAATCCATTGCCTTCTTAATCGTTTAGCAACTGCCAATGTTGTTCCCGAGCCACAGAAAAAGTCTGCTACGATATCGCCTTCATTTGATGATGCTAGTATGATTCTTTTAAGTAAATCCTCGGGTTTTTGGGTAGGATATCCTAAATACTCTTTGGATCTCGTTCTGGTTTGAAAAGAATAGATATCGTTCCAAACGTCTCCAATTAACCTTCCCGGTTTCTCATCGAGATATTGTTTACCTCCTCTTCTCTTTCTGTAGAGCCTACCCTCTTTATCCTTGTATCGAAACATTTTTTTAATATAATCTTCTCTATAGGGGGTATACAGCTTATTAAACGTAAATTCATTGCTTTTAGTATAAAAGAGAATGATATCATGCTGTCGAACCCAACCCTTTACTTGACTTTTGAATCCAGAAACACTGGCAACATTCCAGATAATTTCTCTGCGGAAATTATCTCTATCAAATATATCGTCACAGAGCGGTTTCAGATCATATGAAGCATTTGTATCGCAATGCATATAAAAACTTCCTTCTTGTTTTAAAACACGATGCATTTCTATAATCCGTTTTTCCATAAAGGTTAAATACTGATCTAATGAGCTCCATGAATCAGAAAATTCTTTATAGTCTATTCCTGTATAAAAAGGAGGGTCAATATAAATTAAATTAATGGAATTTGATTCTACTTTTTTCAAAAAAGCTAAATTGTCTTCTTGGTAAACATTGTTGAAAATCATAAATAAATTTAGGTTTCTTAATATTAGTTACAATTATCATGAAGAAAGAAAGGCTTAATAAGAATTTCTTGGATGAATTTGAAAATTATGCGTTCTCAATTATTAAGGAAAATAATATTTTTTTAGTTGGATCATCTCGATTTAAGGATTACTTTCTTAAGGTAGAGTCAATCCTCCAAATCATTTATAAGAAGCAAGTATATATATGCTCTGTGGATGGATTATTCAATAAGGAATGCTTTTCCAAAGAGGAATGGGAAAAATTACAAACTATTGCACTTCAAAAGCTGCATAATCATGATGCAATCTTGATAATTGATGTAGATAATTATATTGGTGACCATTCCCAGGAAGAAATTGAATATTTTAAGAATGTAATAAAAAAACCCATTTATTATCTTTCACAATTGAAACCCTAAGACTCTTTTTTCATACTCATAAATTAATAATTCCTTAACCTCAGAAGATTTTAAAGTTTTATTGATGATTTTCTCTTAGTTTATAAGTACATATAATGAAAATAAATAGGGTTTAATTTTACTATGGAATTGTTCCAAATATTTTGGGACGATCAGAAGAAAATTTTTTTGGAATTCAAGAAAAACGAGGAAGAGCAAGTCTTATTTCTTCCCGATAAAATTAAACGCCTCAATTTTCGTTTTGAAATCTCTAAAATAGTGGCAGATCAAATTTGTTATCGCCAAACTCCATCTTTAATCGCAATTAAGAAAATCTATCATTCTCAAGAATATTTGAGTTTTTCTATTGATTTGGACGAGATTCGAGGATATGATGATGTTCAATTTAAAATCTTAGAACTAAGTATTTATTTGTTCTCAGGTCAAAGAATAGAATATTCTTTTAGTGAGAAGTTTAATATTTCTGATATTTGGATAAACGAGGATTGTTATGCGGGATTCCAATTCATCGATTTAACTAAAAGCCGTAACCAGCGACAAAGTTTCATTAAAGAAAAAGTTTTTGAGGAAGTTAAGACGGATTTCGCGCAAAATAAAGAAGAGAGAACTTTTGTATATGAAAAAAACAGTATAGAAAGCTATAATGTTGATCATTCCGTAATAGCAATGATTACCGAGAGTAATCAAACGCTTAAAAACATTGAAACTCACCTTAAGAATCTGACAAGCACTCTTCAGAATATGCCGTTAAGCACTATACCAGCAGGACCACCCCAGCGATTACCTCAGAGGGTCCCCGGTGCCTCAATGAGCCATGTTACTTCTGAAAAAGTAGCAAGCCTAATTAAATCGAGTGCTTCCTCGGTAAAGATGTTAGTAATCAAAGAAATGAAAGATAAGTTTAGGGAAGTCACCGAAAAGCATAATGGATTTAGTGTAAAAGATATTTTAAAGCCAATGAGTGAAGAAGAGCTTAAAGCACTTACCCTAGATGAGGAAAACTTAAGAAAGAAGTCAGAAGAAGCTATAAATAATCAGATTAAACGGCTTCAAAAACAAGAATCACAGCAAATTGAACTTAGTAATCTAAAAAAACCGGAATAGTCCTCAAATGATAATAAGAAGTATTCATTAATTATGCTAGATTAGATAACTGTAAGAAAGAAAGGTAGATTTCAGAGAGGGAAAAGAAGATATTAATTAATTATTTTATCGGAACTGCGGGTAGTGGCAAATCGACTCTCACGGGATTACTTAAAGAATATATTATAACGCGCGATCCAGAAATATCGGCCATTACCATTAATTTAGATCCGGGTGTAAAAATAATTCCGTATGATCCCGATATTGATATTAGAGATTATATTATGCTTGATGATATCATGACGGAATATGGATTAGGTCCCAATGGGGCAATGATACTAGCCTCAGATTTAATGGTAAATTATTTGGATGATATTAAGGAAGAGATCGATGATTTAAATCCTGATTGGGTTTTTGTTGATACTGCTGGACAGTTAGAATTATTTGCATTTAGAGAAACAGGACCGTTAATCGCAAGCTCTTTAGGGATTGGGGATGTACAAAGAGCTGTTTCGTTTTTATTTGATTCCAACTTGGTTCTAAGACCGAATGGATTTATTTCCACTTTATTATTAGCAGCATCAGTTCAATTTAGGTTCCGAAAAATATCTCAAATTAACCTTTTAGCGAAATGTGATTTATTGGATGAGGACCAAATCGATATGATCGTAAATTGGAGTCAAGATTTTCAAGCATTAGAAGATTCTACTAATGAACGAGAAGGTGGACTGATAAGAGAATTATCGATACTTCTTTCGGACGTTTTTATCCAAATGGGCTCTACTGCTGAATTGATTCCTTGCACGATAAAGGAGGAAAAAGGGTTGGATCTTATATTTGGTTATCTCCAAAGAATATTCGATTCGGATAAATCTCGGTTCTATTAATTTTCAAATAAGTAGCAAGTAAAATTTAGAACTTATTTTATAAAAAGAGGGATTTTAAACTTCACCAAGCGTTATAATTGATTGATTTTCAACGAGTGAATTAATTAACCACTCAATAATTGCTTCAATATTAGAAATTTCAAGCAATTCTAACCGATTTTTTACTTCATGTTGAATAACTTCTTTATAATCATTAAAATTTAATTGATTTAAGACCTTGAATGGACCAAATCTGTCCATAATTCCTAGCTTTAATAACCCTCTTGCAGCAGCAGGCTTAATGTCAAGCTTCTCGGCCAATAAATCCCCTAAATATTTAATAATTTCCATTCTAATTTTTATTGACTTGTTTCCTCTCGAATTTTATTCATTATCTCAACTTCCGTTAAATTTTCATCAAGAGTGCCTTTATAATTCCTATTTAAGTAATTTTTAAGCCATTGAGGCATGATCCAGGCAATTAAATTTGCCACTGAAAAGATAGTCGTATTAATTGTAATCCATAACCCGACAATAAAAGGATATAATTGCTCCCAACTATAGGTATCAATTGGAAAAAGAAAATATAATCCTCCGTTAATTATCATGATTAATGAGGAATACCCAATAAGGCGATATCTAGTTTTAATCCACGGCTCCACATCTTTAACTTTAATTGAACTATAATACTTCAACGCTACTAAGCCCAACCAAGGGTAAGATAATAGGATCGATAAGGATGATATTATCAAATAAATATAAAAATACGGGACCTCCGGAGGACTAAGTACGAAATTTAAAGGGATTGAAAAGGGAATATAGATTTTTAATACAAAATCTATTACTTTTACGATGATAAGGCTGATAAGTAAATACATATAAGGACTCTTTTTCTCTCGAAAAAATGTGTATTTCGTAAAAATTACCAAGCATATATTGGAAAACATGTTGACAACCAATGAACTCCCAACTAATAAGATTAATATTATTTCTAATGGATTAAAGAAAAAAAACAATGTAAGAGGTATTAAATTCAGTTGCTTAATTTTTATTGTTCTGATTACCAAAAAAATACATGTAATTAATTGGCTTCCAAAAAAAATCATATATAACACGTTAATAATAAAATTCAGCATGATAATATCAGAAGTATGAAATAATTTCTAATTAAATTATATAGCTACCTTAATATAAAATTAGTGATGTACTAATATATTAACAAAAGATAATTATTCTAACTAGAACTCTCTCATGAAAATAATCGGTCCTTGCGCGGGTATTGGTTCAAGGCTTCGACCATTTACTTTAAGTAAGCCGAAAACATTTATACAAGTAGCAGGAAAGCCCGTGTTGGAACATATCCTAGACAAATTTCGAGATACCTTTGATTCAACAACAGAATTGATTTTAATCGTAGGCTACAAAAAACGACAAATTACTGATTTTGTGAAAGAAAAATATGGGGATACGTTTAAATTGACCTTTATTGAACAACAACCGCGTGGTTATAACGATGATATTCCCTTTTTCTGGGGTTTAGGAGAGGCGGTATATCTTGCCCATAAAAGCTTCAAACAAATTCAATATACGAATAAAGAGGAAGATAAACGGGAAGGGGCTTTAATATTTCTAGCAGATATGATCCCTATTGATGAATATTCCTATATTATGTATCGTTATTATGAATCAAATGTAGATGGGATTATAACGGTCATGGAAGTTCCAAAAAAGCAAGCAAGTTCCTACGGTATCGTAAAAACTGATAAAAATATGATTATTGAACAACTCATCGAAAAACCAGAGAAGTATGTATCAAACTTGGCTATCGCGGGAATTTATGCATTTTCACATTCAGCAACCTTAGCGTTGTTTAAGAATATTAAAAATTATTTGGATAAAAGAACAGAGGATTCAAAAGAGATTTATCTGACTGAAAGTCTTCAAGACTTAGTAGATAATGGTTTTAAAATTGCGGCTGTTAATCTTAAGAAAGGAATCTTAGATTTTGGACGTCCGTCAGCCTTATTATACGGAAATAAATATCTATTAAGGCAAGAGTCCACGAAAAAAGAAGATTTTGCTCGTAAACAGATTATTATCGATAAATCATTCATAAAAAATCCAATATTTATTGGTGAGAACTCCAAGATTGTCAATTCTGTCATTGGACCATATGTTTCCATTGGAAATGATTCTCATATTGAAAATTCTATTTTAGAAAATTGTGTTATTGAACAAGCAGTATCCTTAAAAAAAATTATCTCTTCCAACTCAATAATTGGAAGTAGTGCGCAAATTTCGAATATTAGCAAAGATAATTTAATAATCGGAGATAAAACCATATATTAACCAATGCTTTGATAACTTTAAATAGATTTTTTATGGTGTATGTGTTATTTATTTATAGGAAGATAATTATTCTTATTTATAAATAGAGTGAATTAAAAAGTATTAGTGATAAATTATGTCTTACAATATTGCATTTGATATAGCCCACAAACCACGAGGAAAGATCGATGAAAATCTTACGGAAATGCGTGATTTTCTTAATTCCAATGGTTTTATGTGCTATAATTTCTTAGAAACTCCCATTACCCAACAATCATTAAAACCATTTGATGTTTTAGTGTTTATGTGTCCCGATTTTGCAAAAATCTCGTCGATGGAAATGACAGAGATTTGTAGCTGGGTTGAAGAAGATGGAGGAGGTTTATTTTTACTATCCCATGCGGGAGGGGACAAAGGACGAAACAGTAATTTAAGCGAATTAAGTCAGCGTTTTGGTATCTTGTTTGAAAATGATCAAGTCTTAGATGAAACTACGAACTTAGGCCTAGAAAATTTGCCAATCATTACCGCATTTATTCCTCCGCATCCAATAACAAATGGTATATCTTCAGTATGCTATCGTTCTGGGTGTTCTCTTACTATTATGGGAAATGCTTTTTCAATCGCTTCTTCAAATGAGACCTCGGAGCCATTCTCAACCCCTCTTATGTGCGTTGCTCAGCCTGAAAATGGAAGAGTATGTGCTATTGGAAGTTATGAGCTTTTTAGAGACAATGTAGGCGGTGGATTTAGTTCAGATGAACATCCTACTCTAGCGTATAATATTTTTACATGGTTAGTTTCTGATTATAGAATGGATTTACGCTCAAAGGGAGAGGTACCGGAAGTTATAACTCAACCAGCACCTCAAACTAATAATTATATATCAGGACCTACAGGACCAGCTAGTGGTGCGAACAGGAAGATAGATATTGATTTTTCAATGCAAATCTCAAATCAAAGTGAATTATATGAATTATTGAGAATTTTTCAAAGTCAAATAAACACCATTAAAACTACTATCGATAAGTTAGTGAAGACGGCGGGAGGATCGGATAATAAAATTCGCGATAATCCTCCAACTAAGAAACCCCCAAGTCCCTCCCAATTCGTCTCAGAAGATGCTTTTGATTCTCTTTTGGAAAGCGATAAGAACTTGACAGATTTACCCCCTAAACCCATAGGTCTCGCGAAAAACGGAGATGAGCCGTTTATTGGATTACCAAAGGTTGAGGATAGAGAAAGTATCAAATTTGGCTCCTCGGAAAAACCTAAAAAGAAGCTTAAAAAAAAAGAATTAAAAGCAGAGAAAGAAGCCTTGGAGAGTAAGCTGAATTCCATGCGAAATCTGCTCGATTTTATAGAAAAGAAATTTCAAGCGGGCTCAATGGATAAAAAATCCTATGAGAAAAGAACCGGTCAGTTAAAAGTGGATTTGAAAAAAACTGAAAAGAAATTGGACGAAATTAACGAGCTGTTATAAGGGAATTTCCCCTCTTAGCAACTTATCCTTCCTCATTTTTTGGTTTAAAATCTTCTGGGACATATGGCTGAGCGTACTTATTTACGATTTCGAAAAATTCTTTATCACTGACACCTTTGGTTATTTTCTTTAACTCTTGTTTAATGATATCAAAAGATCTCCTAATTTCTTCTTTTGAAGTCTCTTCATGTTTTTTCTTTACTTCATTTACAATTTTTTTGATGATCTCATCAGGGATATCGAGGTCTAATACCTTGATTTTTTGCTTTAATGCATGCAATATTGACTGAGACCCAGAAAATTTTCCTAAATAAAAGGTACGTCGCCTTCCTACCATATGTGGATTGATTGGTTCATATGTCAAAGGATGGGCTAAAATCGCGGCAATGTGAAGGCCACTTTCATGAGAAAAGGCATAATCACCAACAATTGGTTTATATTGGGATAATGGTTTACAAAAATATCGTTCACATACTTCACTTAACTCGGGTAATTTAGTTAGATCTATTCCTGTATTAATTCCCATCCGTTCGAGAATCGTCGCTACTTCCTCTAAAGCAGCATTCCCAGCCCTTTCTCCATATCCATTTATGCATGTATGGGGATAACAGCATCCTTCAAAAACGCCAGTTATGGTATTTGCTACTGCTAATCCAAAATCATTGTGAGTATGAATTCCCATACAAATTAAGTCCTTTTGTGTTTGAATTACATCTGCTTTAATCTTTTTGATAAGATAGGCTGTAGAATATGGGGTTAGCACTCCTACAGTATCTCCAAGTACAATTCTTTCAGCTCCTGCGTCGATGGCAGTGAGGAACACATTTTTTAAATGCTCATATTCCGCTCGCGTTCCATCCTCTGAAACCCAGTTGACTTTGAATCCATTTTCTTTTGCATAAAGAATCGCGCTTTCAATCTGATCCAGTTCTTGCTGTTCTGTTAATTTTAATGTTTTCATAAATATTGGTGAGATGGGCATGAAAATGACGATTTCTTGAAGATCAGCATCAATACATGCATCAATATCTTCCTTTCTTGGACGGGAAATCCCAACAATTGACGCATTCTTACAATCCTCATTGACAATTGTTTTTACAATAGTTTTTTCTGATTCAGATACTGCAGGATATCCGACAGCAATAATTTTTACTCCGATTTCATCCATTAATTTGGCGAGATGGATTTTCTCATCCAATGTTAAGTATACCGTAGGGCTTTGTTCCCCATCCCTTAGGGTTTCATCCCATATGCATACTTCTTTTGGAAGATCAAGATCTTTAAGAGCAATTTTATTGTAATCTACTAAAAGATTTTCTAATTCTTCCTTTGTAAATTTATAGCTCATATTTTATTCCCAGAGGGATTAATCTAACTAAATATCAAAATTATTTAAAACAAATAAATTAAATTGTTTATTATCAAAATGAAAAAATGAAAAGCAAATAAAAAATTGTAAGCTATAGCATTAAATTAGTGTTCATGATCGCAGTCACAGCCACACCCACAAGCTTCAATGGGATCAGGTTCACAACCTGTTTCTATGATTTTTATTTTAAAGTTCAGAGTTTTTCCGGCTAAAGGATGATTCATATCAATTTTGACATGCTCATCATCAACATCTTTAATCCAAGCGACAGAGTATGTATTATTTGGACCATCAACTCTGAGCATCATTCCTGGCTCTGGAGTTATTTCCTCGGGAAATTGCGTCCTACTGATAGTTTGGGTTAAAGCAGGGTCAATATCTCCATAAGCCCTATTAGGA
Organism: Promethearchaeota archaeon; assembly: GCA_004524725.1. Lineage (GTDB taxonomy): Archaea > Asgardarchaeota > Lokiarchaeia > Sigyniarchaeales > SOKP01 > SOKP01. The sequence continues at coordinate 4,974 of SDNW01000027.1, read as the reverse complement.
TGAATACTCACTTCAAATTCTTCTCCAATTTCTTTTCCAATTACTGCATCATCAAAACCGTGAATAAGTTGACCTTTTCCTACTTCAAATTTTAACGGTAATCCATCGTTCAATTCGGTACTGTCAAAAATTGTGCCATCCTCCAAGCGTCCTACATATTCCACTTTAATAATATCTCCTTTTTGAATTGCCATAAATATCCCTTTTTTTAATGAGTTTATATAATTGATATTGGTTTAGAATTTATTATTGAATGCTTTATAAATTAAAAATTATTGGTTATTATACGATAATTCATAGTTCTTCACAGAACCAAACAAGACTATGGTAAAAAAAACCATAAAAAGATAAAAGAAAGGAGTTAATTGATAACTTTATTTAATAATATCAGTAATAAAACAAGTTTCCATGATTTTTACTCCCCCAATTTGGGAGATCTTCTCCTCAATTAAAGGATTAAATTGTTCTATCGAGGGGATTTCTACTTTGATAAAGAGCCCGCAATCACCACTTAAACGCCAGATATCAGTAATTTCTTCAATTTTGATTAATTCTTTTAAAATCCCTTTGATTTCCTTGAAATCAGGCTCAATCTTGACTGTTGCTCGAGTTTTTGGCTTGGAATCGATGTTATATTCAATTGTATACTTTTTTATGACACCATCATCTTCCAAATTTCGTACACGTCGTCGAACTGTTGCTTCTGTCTTGCCAACAACCGTTGCTATATCGTTAAATGATTTTCGCCCATCCGCTTTTAATTCTTCCAATATTTTTAAATCAATAGAATCCATTTTTAATAACCTTTAAAAATATTTTTTTAATTTGTGAAAATCTACTTTTCTATATACATATTGTGTAAAACTATAATTAAAATTTTCGATACCATGTTTGATTTTCAAAATTTTGTCGAGAATCTAAAAAAAACAATTAAAACATCTTATCCTCAATTTTTAAAATTAATAATTATCTCATTTTTAGTTAGAAATATAATGATTATATATCGTTTTTGAGTCAAATATTTAAAATAGAATTATTATTTTAATCAATCTAATAATTATTAAAAAAAAAGTAATTATTCATAGATACAAATGACCAATTATTTTCTAGGGATCGATTGTTCTACTCAGAGCATGAAAGGGCTAGTAATTGATGAGTTATCCTTAACCGTCCAAACAAAAATACTCATTAATTATGATAAAGATTTATCTCATTTTCATACGCAAAATGGAGTATATCTCGGGAAGGAAAAGCAAGTTTATTCAAACCCTTTAATGTGGGTTGAAGCATTAGATCTCTTGTTTGAAAAGCTTCAGAGAAATGATATTCCAATCAATAATATTGAGGCATTAAGTGGTTCTGCGCAACAACATGGCACAGTGTATTTGAATAAACAATTTCTTAATCGGTTAAAAACTCTTAATTCCAACCAACCATTATCTAAACAGTTAGAAGATGTATTTTCAAGAGAATTGAGCCCTGTGTGGATGGATTCAAGCACTACAAGACAATGTCAAGAAATTAGGGAGGCTCTAGGAGGGGTTGAGTCTACCATAAACCTTACCGGATCAAATACCTTTGAACGCTTTTCTGGACCCCAGATTAGGAAATTTTACCAAACTAATCCCAGAAAGTATGAAACAACTGCGTGGATTCATCTTATTAGTTCTTTTTTATCTACATTGTTATTAGGAAACCCCTCCCCTATTGATCATGGTGATGGATCAGGGATGAATTTAATGAATATTAGAAGCAAAAAATGGGATAATCAAGCATTGAATGCAACAGCTCCGAATCTTGGTCAAAAATTACCTCCTTTAGCAGAATCTTTCCAAATAATCGGAAATATAGCCCCTTATTATGTTGATCGCTATGGATTTTCTCCAGATACTAAATTATTACCTTGGACGGGAGATAATCCAAGCAGTCTCATAGGAGTAGGATTAGTAAAACCAGATCAAGTAGCTATTAGTCTGGGAACTAGTGATACTTATTTTAATTATATGAGACAGCTTTCCTTAGATCTAAATGGTGAAAGCCACGTATTTGGAACTCCTACAGGGGATTATATGGCTCTTATCTGCTTTAAAAATGGTTCTCTAGCACGAGAAGCGATTAAGAATTCTTTTAATCTTAGTTGGGAAGAATTTTCTAATATCTTAAAAAGAACACCTCCAGGGAACTATGGAAGGATCATGCTTCCTTACTTTTATCCTGAAATTGTACCACTTATTTTAGAGCCGAAAGTGTATCGGTTCGGTTTTAAAGAAAATAATATGGAGGCAAATGTTCGTGGCATCGTCGAAGCACAATGTCTTTCAATGCGAATTCATTCTCAATGGTTAAAAACTGCTCCCCTTGAAATAATTGCAACTGGAGGGGGCTCAGAAAACCGAGAAATATTACAAGTCATTGCAAATGTATTCCAAAGTCCCGTAAAAGCTTTAAAGAACTTGGATTCTGCTGCATTAGGTGCTGCACTACGATGTGCAAAATCATATCAAGATCATATCGGTAAGAAAATTACATGGGAAGAATTAACACAAAAATGCACAGCCCTAAAACCTTATGAAACTATTCTTCCTCTAAACGAGACTACATCATTATATGAGGATATGGAGCAAATTTATCAGCGTTATGAACAATTTGTCTTAAACAATGGAAAAAATCCCGAACGCAAAAGACAAAAATTTACTCAAAAGTACTTTTAATAAGCTATTCATATAAAGCTTTCTTTTACTTCTCCTATGTCAGATGAAATTGTCACAAATTCCAATAGAAAATCCTTTTTCTTTCTCATTGTAATTTTAATAGTGATTACTGCTGGCACAATTCTTATAATCGTAATTGCCATAAATGAGTTGGGAAATAATATTATTCCAGATGGAGGAGGATGAGGATGTGTCGATTATATGAAAGTATTCATGACCCAAATAAAATAGACAACGGTATGACCCTTGCGAAAAAAATTTTGTCTCAAGGTAACCCTCCCTCTGCAAGGGAGTTTTTGTCTCTCCATTGTATCAAAAATTTAATGGCTAACAATTAATAGGATGGTAGATATTATAATTTATATATAACAAAATTCTTATATATGCCCAAAACCTCTTAAATTACACAATTTTATATTGTGGTGGTTAATCATGTCAAAAGAAATCCCCGAAAATGTAAAAGAGGCTCTAAGAAACATAGGACTCACAGATTATGAAATAGCTATCTATCTCACACTCATAGTAAAAGGACCAATGGATGCTCGTGAGCTCTCTGAGGCATCTGGAGTTCCTTATTCACGTATTTATAATATTCTCACACAACTAGAAAAAGAAAAGAAATTTCTCGTCCGTGAAGAAGAATCTAGACCCAGTAGGTATTTTGCTAAAAGTCCAGATGAGGCATTAATCATTGCTAAAAAACAATATAACGATAGCTTTGATTCTCATTCTAAAACCATTATCAATACTTTAACTCCGATTTATCAATCTCATGACACTCCTATAAAAATCGCGCTTTATATCCATCGAGGTAGAAACATATGCATTACAAAAAGTTTGTCGTTAATTGAGCAAGCCAAAACTGCTTTATATGTAGTGGCATCTGATTTTGAATTCCTTGAAATTTTTTATGAAGATATTAAGAAGGCTCGAGCGCGAGGAGTTACTGACATTCGCATTCTTGTCGAAGAGGAGGCTTTCAAAGAAAAAGAATTCAAAGAATTACTAGACAAGTATGGTAAAATCGCTATCATACGCTCCCGAGACCAAGTGTTTGGAAACTGTGCTGTAATAGATGAGGGAGAAGATGCATTTATCATCTTAACTCAAAAATTTTTCAAAAAATTGTCTTACTTTGGAGTGGTCACTGATCATATCGCATTTGGCCCGGCAGCAAACTATTATTTCAGCTATTTATATAACACAGCAGATGAACACGATTTAAAATAAAATATATTTATTTATTAGTACGTTTAATCTGATATTGTGGAATTAATTTGGCTACTAATGACTATGTAACTATTGGGACGATTGGATGTGGTGATATTGCGAGTGAATTTAAAGCCTTTTTCAAAATGATTAAAAATGCTAAATTTGTAACCGCTATGGATAAAATCTACAAACGAGCAAAGAAAATCTCGGGAAAAGATCATTGCTATGATGACGTAAACGAAATGTTTGAAAAAGAGGAGTTTGATGTAGCCTATATTGCAACTCCTCATTATCTTCATAAAGAACATATTAAATTAGCCTTTGAGCATGGTAAACACGTATTTTGTGAAAAACCCGTTAGTATTTCGGTTCAAGATGCTCGTGAGATTTATGAGTTGGCCCAAAAATATTCCCATCTAAAACTGGGATTTAATTATCAATATCGATATGATCAAAATTGTTATAAATTAGTGAGTGGATTAAAGGAAGGTATCTTAGGTGATATTTATTATATTAATTGTAATGTATATTTTAGCAGAGATGCCTCATATTATAAAGATCATGATTGGAGAGGCATCAAAAAGTACGCGGGAGGAGGCACATTGCTTACTCAAGCCTCACACATACTAGACTTACTTATTTGGGCTCTTGGAGAGCCAAAAACAGTCATAGGCAAAATAAAAACAGTAAAATTCACAACTAGTGAAGTTGAAGATTTAGGATTTGGGATTATCGAATTTGAACATGATATCTTGGCACAAATAAATAGTTCAATGCTAGTCGAGCCTCCAATGGATGTTACTAAAGCTCTTTCAGAAATCTTGGTTTTTGGGCAATATGGAAAGGCAATATGTCGAGCAACAGCTCCCTCTTCCCTTCAGTGGTATGGAGTTGAAGATTACGTATGTAAAGGATTACCGTGTTATAGTCCTTATACTGCAGGGAGTTTAGAAGCATTTGCAGATTGGATCTTACATGATAAACCGTATCTAAATACAATAGAAGAGAGCTCTAAAGTCCTATGCCTTATCAGTGCGTTATATAAATCCTC
>SDNW01000128.1 GCA_004524725.1 Promethearchaeota archaeon | reverse complement strand
TTTTTTTTGAACTATCACTTCAGATTTTTTCATAAAGCTTTTTGCTATAAATAATCCGACTTTTTAATCCTGTTATAGATCTTTAAAATAATGGATTCGAAATACTAATAATTATTAAAATTAAGCTTATTATAAAGGATATCCCACAACAGCATTGAATTAGAAAGATTTTAGCGCCATAGTTTTCTGCTTTATCTCTTATCTCCCTACTAATTTCTTTTCCGCACTCTGGACAATGTGGGGAAATATCTCCCAGTAAATAGTCACTTGAACTCCAAGGACGACTTTTTGGATATAATTTGCGATTGCAATTTTCACATCTTGGTCTTTTAAAATTCAAATCAAGTATCACACTTATTTTATCATCATGGATTCGAATCTCAATAAAAATATCTTCAAATCCATAATCTGTATAAAAAGAGATTATTTAAATTAATCGAATAGAGAGTGATAATATCAGAATATAGTATATTGAATCAACAATGTCTATGTAGATCCAACAAATTTAAATAAGATTATGGTTATAATGTAATTAACAAGGTAAATTATGATTTATATCTAATTCTTATAAAAAATATTTACCTTGTATTAGATCACTTTAGATCTACAAAAAAATAAAAAAAAAATGACTATGAAGATCTTATACATAAATCCCGCAAGGTTAGAGGCTGGATTAGATGCAATCATTAAGGGGGCTCCATTAAGTTTAATTTCTATCGCTGCAATGGTCCCCGAGCATGATGCTCATTTATTTGATTTTAAAGTTGATAAATATCGGGAAAAAAGATTTCGAAATGAATTAAATCGTACTGATGTGGTTGCAATTACCAGCATGACCCCTCAGATATATCACGCTTTCGATGTTGCAGAAATGGCAAAAGAGCATGGATGTACAACCATATTAGGAGGATATCATCCCACATTAGCACCTGAATTTGTAGCAAACCATAAGTCTGTAGATTATACAATTCGGGGAGAAGGTGAGCATACATTTAAAGAAATAATAGACTATATTGATGGAAATAAAAGTCATATCGCACTGAAAGACATCGATGGATTAAGTTATAAAAGTAAAGATGGTAAAATAATTCATAATAAGGAAAGACACTTAGAATGTAATTTAGACAATTTTCCTCTACCCCGAAGAGATCTCTTAAAAGGAAAGGATTATTCCTATTTAGGTGCAACAACTAGACAGATAGAAACATCAAGAGGGTGCCCACATAATTGTAAATTCTGCTGTATTATTAAGATGTGGCGAAATTCAGACCAAAAAATGATATATCGAACCAAATCAATAAAAAGGGTTATGCAAGAAATATATGACGTTGATTGGAAAAATAGATTCATATTTTTCTGTGACGATAATTTCACAATAAACCAAAAACGTACAGATAAAATACTGGATACCATAATCCGTTCAGGAGTGCAAAATAAAATGCATTTTTCCTGTCAATCTCGTGTAGATACACTCTATAAGCATCCATATTTAATTGAAAAGCTTCATAGAGCTGGTTTTAGGCAAGTATTCTTAGGTATTGAATCTATCCATCAACAAAGTTTGGATGCGATGAATAAGAAAAATACTACTTCAGAGATGGTCAAGAAAGTGGTTAAAATGCTACGAGATCTTGGGATTTCAATTTTTGGAGGAATGATAATTGGATTTCCTGGAGAGACAAAGAGAATGGTAAGACAAAATATACGATATGCTGTTGATCTAAATTTGGATTGTGTACAGTTTACTCCAATTACCGCGTTTCCTGGAACTGATTTTTATGAGGAAATGAACGAAAAGAATATGATAACTACGAATAATTATAAGTATTATGATTTGTTTCATCCAATGATGAAAACTGAACAATTAAGTTCAAGAGATTTTCAGAAACTTGTAGCAGAAGCTTATGCGGAATTTTATCTTGCTAGTGGATGGATAATAAAACATGCAAGAGAATACATGAATCCCTTTGGAAAATTCAATTGGATGATATCATCATTAGGTAAATTAATTAAACAAGGAATTTTAGGTGGTTTAAGTATGCTTTATTCACAGGGTATAACCTCGAAAGTAATCTCAGATGAGTTAAAAGACGTAGAAGGTTTAATGGTTGATATTAATTCGGAATTTGAAAATTTACCTCATATATATTCCAAGGAAGCCGCACCAGCAGACATGAGGGTAACAAAGAGAAAATTAGCAAAAATTGGGCAAGTTTAATTTTATATTACTCCCCAAGATCGTGTTATATAATTATTTATTCAACTAACTTTTTCTTAATTTTTTATGAATCCCAATTTATTTTTTTGATAGAATATTTTCTTAGTTGATAGGTTACTGATGAAAGAAGTTTATCCGGGAATATTCTTAGTAAAAGAAGTGGGACGATTCAAAACTATAAAACCTCCAGTTAACATTTACTTAATTCCTGGAAGGAATGGGATAATATTTGATGCAGGATATGGTGATAAAAAAACTATTCAAAAAGTTATAAATAAGATAAATGCTTTAAAAACAACCTATACCAATAAGGGACGAGATTTCAACATTTCCCGTATACTTATCAGTCATTGCCATCCAGATCACTTTTCAGGGCTTAAACGACTACGACGGCACCTTAAAGTTCGAATAATTTTAACTGAGGATCAAGCGAAATTGATCAAAAACAAAAAAAAATATCATGAAGCCTTTGATGGAGATAGCTACAAGGATTATTTAATCATCAAAAAGGGCATGCGTGGAAAAATAAGAAGTTTATTTGAACTTTTATTGTCTCATTTTATCTATAGAATGGTCTATCGCATGACGTTTATAACCCATGTTGATGAACTTATTGATAATGAAACCCATATTTTTATTAATGGTATCAAATGGGAAGTTATTGCCTCTCCTGGGCATTCTTCAGATCATATATCTCTCTATAATCAAGAAATCGGGGTTTTACTCTCAGGAGATAATGTCCTACCCTCAATTACTACTTGGCTGGGACCACCAAATAGTGATATCAGAGCCTATATTGAGTCAATTGAACGTATCCAAAATTTACCAAACCTTAATATTATTTTACCCGCCCACGGTAAGATTATTCTAAATCCTCAAGAAAGAATTAAAGAGATTTTAGATCATCGAAAGGAAAGAACCGTTCAAACATTAAAAATAATTAAAGAACAGGGAGATCAAGGACTTAGTCCTGGAGATATAATTAAGGCTTTGTATCCTGATGCTAATAAAGTGTTGCGTGAATTCGCTCGAGGATGGGTCTGTCTCACCCTAAAATCTTTAGAAGAACAGAACAAGATCATTCGCAAAGAAGAGAAAAATCATATTCGCTTTTATTCAGTTGCGACTAATCAAGGTCTCTAATTTTTTTCTTTAAACTAAAATTGGTTTAAAATCGTTAAATTATAATTAAATTCATGGAAATGCTTTCTAATCTTAAGATCAAAATTTAAATGGAGAATTTTGTAATTGATAAATGGATGCATTAGTTTTTATTCATAAATTTTTGATTTTTCTGTGGATAATTAACTTATTTAATTATCCACAGTTTTTCTTTTTTTATTTAACCTTATTTAGAGATTAATAAGAAATTTCATTAGTATTTAATGCGCTATAACTAATCAATAAATCTTGAAGGTTATTGATTTTATAAATTATCGCTATAAATACATCTTAATATGCGAGAAAGTAAAAGTGGGAAATATTTTTATGAACATCCTTTAGTAAAAAGGAATGCGATTTCCCACCGACAATATCAAAAAAGTATCATCGAAAAATGCTGCTATAAAAATTCATTAGTCGTTTTACCTACTGGTCTAGGGAAAACAATAATTGGGATCATGCTTTTGGTAAATGTGCTGGAGAAGTATCCCCAAGGAAAAGTCATAATCCTTGCCCCTACGCGCCCTCTTGTTTCTCAGCATGCTCAGTTATGTAGAAAATTACTCAATTTAAACGATGAGAAAATTACCTCCTTTACCGGAAAGATTTCTCCTGAGAAACGAATATTGTTATTTAAAGATTCGAGAGTGATAATCTCCACTCCCCAAGTTATTAAAAATGATTTAGAACGAGAAAGATATAATCTCGCCTCTGTATGTTTAGTGATTTTCGACGAAGCACACCGAACCCGTGGAAATTATGCGTACACGTTTATTTCAGAAGAATATATTGCTTCATGTTCAGACCCTCTGGTTTTAGGCTTGACAGCATCGCCAGGAAAAAACTATGAAATCATCCAAGAATTATGTGATAATTTATATATCGAAAATGTGATCCTTAAAACCTATGAGGATAAGGATGTCAGCAAGTATATTCATGAAATTGATGTTTATTTAGAGTCTGTGGATTTACCTATAAAGGTTTTGGAACTTAGTGCCATCTGGTATAACTTATTTGAAAAATTTCTTACTTATTTCATCGCACGAGATTTATTACCTCCAAATAAGGCGTATTATTCTAAACTGGATTTTCTTGGTCTTTCAAAAGATCTCACCCTTTCCATCCGGTATGAAAATGGTTATGAGGATGATTTATCTGAAGCAGAATATTTGGATTCACTCTATTATAAAGATCTAAAGATTATTGATATTATTAAAGAAAAGGATCTCAATGTTGAGTCTATCTTCTCCTATTGTTCTAGTTGTATTTCTTTATTACATGGGAAAGAATTATTGGAAACACAGAATTATTCATTATTCAAATCGTTTGTAGAAAAATTAGAACAAAAAGCAGTATATAAGATATTATCTGCTAAGAGAATTGTAAATTCAGAGCATTTCAATTTTATCAAGGCCTTTTTCAACTTGAATTCTCCTGAAAAATTACTCCATCCGAAAATTAATACTTTAATATCGCTTATAGATGATGAAATCAATAGTTTTAACAACCAAAAATTAATTATTTTTACCCAATACAGAGAAATGGCGGAATTTCTCAAACAAAATATTAAAAACCATTATCAAAATCAACTCATTGTGGAAAAATTCATTGGTCAATCATCAAAAATGGATGATATGGGTTTTTCTCAAGATAAACAAATCGAGATTTTGCGGCAATTTAGAGAGGATGAGATAAATATATTAATCGCCACCAGCGTGGCCGAAGAAGGTCTTGATATCCCTAATGTTGATGCAATTATATTTTATGAACCCGTTCCATCTGAGATTCGCTTAATACAGAGGAGGGGTAGAACTGGAAGACATGCTCCAGGAAGATGTTATGTACTCATCACTCGGGGAACGGTTGATGTACCTTATTATAAGGTGGCCAAAAAAAAGGAGATGGCTATGAATTGTGTGCTTTTAGAAAATAAACAATTAAACTTATATAAAACTCTAAACCGGAAAAAAATAGACTTTAAGCAATTAGTGACTAATCAAATTGACGATCAACTGATCTATAACGTTAAGGAAAGGAAAATTAAAGAAAAAACTTCTCTTATCAACCGCTCTATTGAAGAGATCTTAACAGAATTAGATAATTTTTCGAATAGTGAAGAATATAAAGCGTTTAAGCAATATGGAGTAACCTTCTACTCCGATTTAGTAAATCTTAATACACCACGATTACGAAAATCAATTTCTAAATTCAAAGGGCTAAATCAGGGGATCAACTCAGCTAAAAAAAAAAAATATTTGAATCGAAATTTGAAAACATTAGTCAATCTGGCGAAACTTTACAACACTAATGGTAAAATTAAGTTATCATCAT
>SDNW01000127.1 GCA_004524725.1 Promethearchaeota archaeon | reverse complement strand
AAGAGCATCAGGTGCCGGAACATCCACGCACGCATAACCAATAAACCGATTTGGATACTGAGAAACAAAATTTGCAATATCATCATTAGTGACAATACATACCCCATAGGCTGTGGTGAGATTATAAGATACAATTACACCTTTCTCTATATCCCATTTATCCATTTGTGAGATATAATCTTTAATGGATACTTTAGTGCGTAAGATATCGAAAAACTTTTCCATAGCTCTCCTCCCTCTCTTATTTTCTCCCAAAAGAGAACGTGCCACAAACTCGAGATCCTCTCCCCAATTTGCCTCTTTACAAAAAGGATGAAAATGCATATCAATGATCATACTTTTCCCCTAATCTGAAAATATAGAATTAAGTAGTCAAATTGGGAGAGCTATAAAAAAGTATCGATAGTACGTTGAGTTCTTATAAAATTAATAACTTTACTGCTCTTTTTCCAATACTTCAAATCCACCATAAATTGATCCGCCATCTTAACCACTGCATCATTAAAGTTATCAAGGATGATTGGTTGAGTAGCGTTCATCGCGTTTTTGACAGTCTCACGTATAACCCAGACTCCTAACGGTACCACATATCCCCCTCTTACCTCTCGAAAAATAAGCACTCTTGCTTGACGTCTAATTCTATAAAGATATTCACAAATTTCCTTCCGAGCTGCATAATATGCCCCTGTGATATTGCTTGCATAGCTTTTTCGACCCTCATAAAATTCATAATCCGTCATAATCTGTGGTTTAAGATCTTTGCTATTTCCTGAAAGTGATATGTTCCAAAGGGTATTTGGTGCCCAAACTTCATTCATTTCATATAAAAATTTACCAGGAAATAGTAGAATTTTAAAGTGATTATCGAGATAACTACTCTGAAATATCTGAAATTCGTTAATCTCTGGGAACTTCTTTATTTCTTTAATGAGTGCCTTCGAGATGATATCATCTACCGCCGTAATACTCCAACGGGTTGGAACCAATCTTCGATTTTCTTTTTTTCCTAGAAGTCCGGCAGAAAATACTCGCTTGATGGTCGATTGAGGAACATTTCCTTTGAAAAAAAGATATTCCGAAACCGCATCGGCAGCTTTTAAGTCAGTGTCTGAAACGCAATATTCCACTTTCGGATGGACTTTCACATTTTCAGCTATTTTTATACTCTTCGTTATTCCTGAGGGTCCTAATGGAGGAGCGTGATTATCTAACATCATTCGGAGATCTATTTTATCCAATTTAGTTTCCGTATCCACAGGTCGAGCCGCCATGGCTAATTGTTGCGATGAATCCAGTAATCTCTGAGCTTCGAGTGATGGTGTAGTTTTTCTTTCAACTTTGCTTATTTGAACGTTAGTACGAAAATTATTTCGGACTAAGCTACTTCTGTATTTAACAATATCGATTATATCCTTTCCAAACCATAATTCTGGGGCATCAAGAATATAATTATCAGGAATCTCAAGATCTAATTTAAAATCTTGGAATGGAACTAGAGGCCCGATATGTACATTAGGATAGTTAAAATGTCCAACAAAGAAACCTGGAGGGCTTGCACCGAAAATTTCTACATTTCTTTTAGTTTTATTAAACTCAAATGGTACTAAGGACTTTAATACTGATTTCTTAAGAAGGATGGGGCAGGTGCGTTTCCCGCAAAGGAGACGTGATCCCTTACACTTTAAGCAAATGTTTTTTTCAGTAGGAGGTCGAACCAAGTTTATATGCCTATTTATGAATTATATGATTTTAATATAGATTATTAGTATTAAAAAGGTTAAGCGGTTTAAATTTTTAATAATTATATCTTAAAATCATTCATTCATTTTTTTCTATCGAAAGAAATCAAAAATAAGGAAAATGAATTCCATAATAAATACAAAACTCAATAAGATCTCGACATATAATAAAAAGCGTTCATTAATATTTGTTTGAGCGATATTATACATGTCCTCAACTGATTCGAGCCTATGCCTTATACTATCACTCCAATGTCCGAGTTCGAATAATTTTGATAAATTACTATAAATTTGTGCTAAATAGTAATCACCAATTAATTTGGACACATTCTCTATATTTTCTAGAACGAATATTAGGTCATAGCGTAATCTTAAAAGGTTTCCAACTTTTCTATTCAATCTTCTGCCAATTGAACGGCGTCTAAGATAAATTTGACGGATATCCTCTTCGGCAATCGCGAGTCTTCGATCTAATAAATAATCGAGAGTACGTAATTCAAGTAATTGATAATTCGCAATTTCAGCTATGAGGAGAATATCGTAATAATCACGATTCGGATCAATAATTAATGCTCGATCGAAATCAAAAATAAGATAATCTGTTTTAAGAAAGGAAAATGCGTTGGAAAGAGTAGATTCTATTTGATTTGGATGCAAATTTAAGTTAGGATTTTCACCCATCAGAAGAGTTGCAAGGTAATTCCTATTTTTTTCTACAAAATCATGTGGATCATCTATTTTATCGGTAAGGCAATATAATACATATTTTTCATATTTGGATACCCCAAGGATAAATCCCTCCTCTTCTATACATGAGCGAATTTGGGAGAATATTTTGTTGAAATGAAATTTTTGAAAAGAATTCACAGTAAATTTCCCTTCTAGTGTGGAAAAAGCTGTCTTTCTTATAATATGGAGTTTTTCTAATGGCATTTCATTAAAACTAATTCGCGTAATCATGGTAATCACTCCTTCCTCATAGAGTTTAATTTGAAGCAAAATCTCTGTGATAAAAGGTAGTTCTGACTTAAAATTTTGTGTTATTTCTAAATTTAGAGATTTTGGGAAATCTAAATATGAAGGAGTATCTTTCGTTTTTGTTATTCGTTTGCCGGGGATTCCAGGAAAGATTTTTGAAGCTTTTATTAGGTCAATCTTTCTCCCAACATCAGTTAATCGAAGGAAAATGATTTCACCATTCAAAAAAAATCACTTTAAAAATGATAATAATATTAAGAGATAATTAGATAATAATAATCTTCCTTTAAATTTAGTTTTCTCTTTTACTATCGACTTTTCTGAAAATAAAAGGGCGGATGATGGAAATTGCTACTTCTATTTAACAAATTTTTTAAGCTTACTAAGTGACTTTATAAAATCCGTATTTTCCACGGGATTATTTGATATAGAGAGTGATTCTAATTTTGTAAGTTTACTGAGAAGCGCAAAGTTTTTAATTTGATTATTGGAAAGATTTAAAAATTTTAGATTTTTTAAATTCTCTAACCCCTCAACCGTCTCAATTAAATTAAAACTTAAATCTAAGTGTTCCAAACTAGTTAATGTCTCTAATCCTTCAATTTTTCTTATTCGATTGTTGTTTAACAATAGATTTTTAAGATTTGTCAGTTTTTCTAAACCTTTTATCTCAGAAATTTCATTTCCCCCTAATTCAAGTTCTTCTAATTTATTTAATGTATCTAAGTTTTTGATTTCTCCAATTTCATTTGCTTCCAAATGTAATTTTTTTAATGTGGTTAAGTGATCGAGCTTTTCTATTGATTTAATATTATTTTTTTCAGCATAAATTTCCCTTAAGTTAGGATATTTCCTTAATCTTTTGATGTCTGAAATTTTGTTAATATTAAAGCTTTCTAAATACAAATTTCCATTGTGAATAGCAACTGCTCTCTTTTTTACTTTTACATAATCCATATTAATTAGTAAGATGATTCTAATATTTAGTAGAATGCTATTTGAATTATAAAAAAAATTACATTTTACCTTATATTTAAGAATCGCCTTATAGAAAACCTTTATTATGTCAATCAAATTACCCGAAAAATTAACTTAATTCTATTAGTGTAAAGGTTTTATTTTTTCCCTTTCTGATAACTTCAAAGAAAGCTGTTTTTTTGAATCCGATAACTTAATTTGGATTTTTTTCATATCTTCATTTTTTTCTAAAATTTTCTGTTCTGATTTGTTTAGAACTTTTTGTTGAGAAAGATATGATTCTTTCGCCGCGTTCTTCTTCTCCTCATTTTCCCCACTTCTGACATTTTGAATATAGAATAATTGTTTCTTTCCTAATTTTTCTCTTTCTTTTGCATTTTTAATCTTTTCCTGAATTAGTGATTTATTTTCTTCAGCTAATTTCTTTTCAATCTCAGCAATTTTTTTATGAATTTCTGCTATATCTATTTGAACATATGCTAATTTCTCATTATAATTTGCTAGGCTTTCTTCAATATCTAATCCTTTATCTGAATATTCTAGTAGATCTTTAACAGCTTTTTTATTTTTTATTAAATTCTTTGTTTTTTCAGTTAATTCCCTCTTAATTTTTGCTATTTCTATACCTCTTTGAGCGAGTTCCTCTCTTGCTCTGGCTTTTTTGATTTGAATTTTCGCTATTTTTCTGGATTCTAAAGCAATTTGTTTTTCATTTATTGCTATTTCTAAATTTTTATTGGCAATTATTTCTAGATTATCATTATTTTCCATTAAATATCACCCTTATTCTTAATTTTAAAAGCTTTAAAAAGTCTTCTTCAATTATAAATTCAATTGTATATTCTTCAACTTTTATGTTCATTTCACTTTTTTTTTAGCAGGAGTAATCTCTGAGGTGAGAATTATTTACTGGAACTCTACCGCTTCTCTAATAAAAAAACAGATTAAGTAAAATTAATTTAGTTCTATAATGGCATATTACATCAGTTTTTTAAAACCCCTTAATTCGATAATTTAGCCCTCTTTCTAAATAATTAATAGTTTTTCCTACATAGTAATTCTCCCTTTCCAATTGGGACAACAATTGCATCTACCCGAGAATCAGTTAATGCTTTATTTATCATTGTTTTAAGCGTTTCATAGTGATTAATAGCATTATCAGCGATTAATAAACCTCCCTTAATCATCTTTGGTATTACTAAGTCATAACATTCCTCATATATTTCTTTTTCAGCATCTAAAAAGCAAAACGCAATATTATCATAATTTTTTATAAATTTTCTCGCGTCCCCTTCAATTAATTCTATAATATCTTCCATCTCAGTAATTTTAATCGTTTCTTTTGCTAATTTTATTTTACTCTCTAGAACCTCATGAGTTTTTAGTTTAATTCCATGAATTTGACATGCTAAAGCAATCCATAACGATGAATATCCTGCACTAGTTCCTATCTCAATAAATTCTCCTCGAGGTGCACTCGCAGCTAATAGTGAAAGAAATTTCCCCGTTTCCGGAGGAATTTGACGTAGGCGTTGCATTCTCGTGGTCCCATCATCTCTATCTCTAGAATCAATATTTTCTAGGAAACGCATCCTTTTTTTAACAATATCAGGGATATTATGAAACATAACAAATTAATGAATATAAGATAATTTATTATTCTAACTAATTATTATAGAGTTCCTAAAAACGATATGATTAATGATTGGTATAAGATTTTCAGGTTTGAGAAAGTAACTCGATTAATGCTCGTGGGATCTCTTTAAAATTGGTTACAGCAAGAAACTTTCCACGACCAGCATCTGCAAGTTCCTTACACGTATCTATACCCCTATCCGCATCATTTTCAGCAGGCATGCCAATCACATGTAACTTTGGATATTTCTTAGCTATATTTAAGGGATCTTCTCCGCGATTATAATTACCATCAGAAATTAAGATTCCAAATTTATTCCGGGTTTTCTTTTTAATTTTATTAAGCTCTACTAATCCTTTTTCCAATCCAATTGAGATATCAGTAAACCCAACAGCTTCAGAATCCAATATCTCGTCTATTATTGAGGTAACCTCTTTCTTTTGATTGATTTT
>SDNW01000126.1 GCA_004524725.1 Promethearchaeota archaeon | reverse complement strand
TAACTGCTATAATAAATCCATTTAAAATCACAAGAGTTGGAATATATCGTTTTAAAATCCGTTCAATTATGCGCTCAGAGCTTCTAAACCCTGGAATTTGCATTCCCGAATCGAGAATTTGCCCTGCTATATCTCTGGGAGCGAGACCACTTACTTCTACCCATACACGGCCGAGCATTACACATAAGAATATAAATATCGCTAAATATATGATAGCTCGTATCGGACTATCAAGTAACTGATCAATTCCTTGGGGTGGGGTGAGAAAATAAATTAACCCACCTTTTGGAACTAAATAATTTCCAAAGGCAGGTCCTTCTGTTGAGGGATCAAATACGCCTATAAGATTTAAGAAACCATCGAGAGTATCATTTTGATTTCTCAGTCCTGAATTGGGTCCTGCGATAAGCTGGCCTATAAATAGAAAGTTAGCATATAATGCATTAACTAAAATGACGGGGATATTTGAAACATATAAGAGCTTCATGGGATACTTTCCTTTGAAACCTCGATGACCTGAATACGCTAGGGGAATTTCAACTCGGGTAGATTCGAACCAAATGACGATCACAAAAATGATCACGGTAGTAATGCCTCCTAATATAGACGGTAATGCTTGATCACGTAAAAACAAATCTGCGACATCAAACCTTGGATCTGCTAATGCTCGGAAAAATGCAACGACTAAACCCCGAGAATTTCCGTCTGGACCATCAACAAAACTAAAAAGATTCCAAAAGACCTGACCCGCAACACCTGCTGCGATAAAAAGTGAAATCCCACTGCCTAAACCCCATCCTTTCTGCAATAACTCATCAAGAAGAATGATAATTACTCCTGCAAAAAGTAACTGCAGAAAAACAAAGCTAATATTTGCGATTCCTAATTCTGCGGGGTCACCAAACGCTCCACCGATAATGTATGCTATAGCATTAAATATTGTGAGAATCATAGATAATACTTTTTGAGCACCACTAAACATTGCTCGATCATAGGGGTCTGCCATATTCACATTGATGATTTTGGATCCTAAGAGCAATTGCATGATTAACCCAGAGGTAACTATAGGACCTATTCCTAGTTCGGTTAATGTTCCTCTTTGACTGGCTAAAATAACTCGCAACCAATAATAATAATCTGTGGTATCTTGTAGATTAACTCCATATAAGGGAATATTTGAAAGAATAAGGTAAACGATTAATACTACAGCGGTCCATATAAATTTTTCTTTGAAGCTTACTTCTCTCTGTGGTTGTTTAATTTCAGGCATTATGCGAACAAAAGGAGAGAAGAACTTTAAGAATTTGCCGGCCATGTCTCATCAATGTATATTTTTAGTTAGATGTTAATTTCTTTTTTTAGAAATTATACTAAATTAATGGTTAATATAATAAAAAGATTAAAAATGAATTTAAAAAAAAGTTTTTGATTTATTTGAGTTCTTTTTTAAACTATTTCTGATAAAAATATTGTGAGTAAAAAAAAAAAATAAAAAAATTAAATGAGAGGCTCATGTAAGATTACAGGAGTCCTACTCCTATTTAAAAAAGTGAACCAATCCCTGTAGGTTCTTCCTCTTCTTCTTCTTCCTTTTCTTTCTTCTTTTCTTCTTTTAGAGCAGAGCCCGCTGATGTTCCCGATGCAGCCGGGGCTGCCATGACTGGGGCTGCTGCTGCTGAACTAATGATATCTTCAATGTTAGTTTCTTTTAATCCAGCGACTAATTTTGTTAGTTGAGCTTTATCGGCATCAACCCCCGCAGCTTTCAATATTTTTTCGATATTTGCCTCAGTAATATCCTTAGAAGCTTTATGAAGTAAGAGTGCGGCATATATACTTTCCATTTTCTTTACCTTTTTTATCTTTTTAATATTTAATTTTATTCTATATACTGTTCAAAAAAAATTATTTAAATTATCCAAATAATCCTCCAATTCCAACTTCTTCTTCTTCTTCCTCATCTTCCTCTTCCTCGTCTTTAGTCTCTCTTCTTTCTGGTTCATGCGACTTACTTGCTGTGACTTCTCCAAGAATCACAGAATTAATTGCATTCGCGTCTCTAATAGCTTTTTTAATGTATTCATCTTGCATATCATCAATAAACAGTGGCAGTTCAAATAATAGTGCTAATCCTTCTCTATATGCTTTCTGTATTAAAACTCTATATGTCTCTCTGTCAACAATTCCCATTTCAAGTGCCAATTTTTGAGCAGGAATAAATGCTGCTATGATATTTTGCTTAAATTTCTCCATATCCATATATATAATATCCTCATTCAGAAGCTCTCCATTACTCCAAGCATAATTGATTTTGATTAATGATTCAATAGGTTTGATACCCAATTTTTTCAAGACAGCAGCTTCTTTTACATCTACTGTGTCTCCTGCTTTATGGGTTCTAGTATCTTCTCTAATCCAAATCGTATCATTTTGAATTCTTGTAGGTAATCGAAGTGTCATGTTTAATTCACTGATAACTTGTCCCGTTGGAAGGCCAGTATCCCCAGCAGGTACCCAAATATCTACTGGTGTTACTTCATTTGGTTTTGCTGGAACCATCCATTCGTTTTCATTAAAAATCTTTTTTAAATCAAAGATGTCCATGTTTGTAAAACATAATACTGCTTGTCCTGGGATTTTAGTTGTCAATTCCTCTAAATTCTCATTTTTCGTAATGTCTTTATATTTTTCAATTGCCCGTAATTGTAGACTCTTCTTAGACATACGAATAATTGCTTTCCCGCGCAATATTTTTCTCATTTCTTGAACTTGTCTATCATTTAAATTAGCCACTTCAATAACTGCGACATTATCATAGGATTTAAATAGATCAACTAATTCATCCACTTCCTCTACTTTCCAATGTTGAATTTCTTTCTTGCCTATCATCCTTTTAAACCTCCGTAGATTCTAAAAATTCTTCGTCAACTTTTACTGGTTTACCCATTGTGGTTTTTAAATACATAGACTTTAAATTATTATATTTATGAGGCATCTGATCGGCCACATAGTTAACAACAGTTTTCACATTTTCAAAGACTTTTTGCTTATCCATTGATTTTTTACCGACTTTGACTTGAATTATTGGTTGCTTTTTCAATTGTACACGAATAGTTTTTAAATATCTTTCAACAGCCACTTTTAAATCCTCGGGATTAGAAACAATTCCATATCCACTTGGAAATGGTTTGGGCATTTTCCCTAATGGTCCAAGAAATCTAGCGAGATAACGTGCAATATTAGGCATCATTTTGTCCTCTACAATGAAAAAATCATATTTTTTTACAAATTTCTTTTTTGATTTCTTCTCTTCATTGTTAAGCTTTACTAAATCGTCATTTTCAAGGGTGTCAAGACCAAGATTTTTAGCTTCGAGTAGAATTTCATCACTCGCTACCACACAAACGTTAGGAGTATCAGAAGTAATAAGGTTATTGGGTAGAATAAGTTCCTTATCGATTCTCTGTTTCGGATCATTGAGATTAACGTCTTTCACATTGATAATTAGATCGATACTTTCATCAAAATTTCGAGTTTTATCTTTATAACCTTCTTTCTTGATAACT
The DNA here is from genome assembly GCA_004524725.1 of Promethearchaeota archaeon. GTDB lineage: Archaea > Asgardarchaeota > Lokiarchaeia > Sigyniarchaeales > SOKP01 > SOKP01. Next base: position 2,219 of record SDNW01000126.1, on the reverse strand, counting down.
GAAAGATCTATTGCAGCATTTAATGATCGTCTAAGCAATTTATCATCTACTTTCATTCTTTATTCCTCCTCTTTAATTCGGTCGTCATATTCTCCTTCCTCAATTTTCTTCTGAATGACACGTGGATCTAAGCCCTCGACTGTCGCTCCAATAGATAAAGCGGTACCTAATACCGATTTTATTGATTTCTTGAATGTTTTGTCCATATATTTTTCTCTTTTTGATCTTACAACACTCATTACTTGTTCTAATGTAAGATCTCCTATTTTTTCCTCTGCGTTAGCGGCACTTCCTTTCTGCGCTCCCAATTCTTTAAGAAGTAGTGAAGCTGTACTTGGGGTTTCAATGAAAATTTCAAATTGTTTCGTCTCCGGATCACACTCAATTCTCACAGGAACGGTTAATCCTTTGAATACCATCGTTTTTTCATTGACTTCATCGACAACATCTTTAATGTTGATACCCGTAGGCCCAACAGCAGGTCCTTTACCCTTTATTTATAAAACGAACTGTTTTAAGAGATAGGCGGCCCGCCTGAGGCACTACCACCGGTTACGAGTGCTTTCACAACGACTTTCCCTTTTTCACTCATTTTGATCCATCATAATTTTAATTAAATTTGTATTTCAGATTCAATTCTTAAGCATAAAGAACAAATGAAAAATGACTTTTTAACAAACTTTTTTCAATATATAATCAATATTGAAGCCGTATTCCATTACGTCCTAAGCTCTATAAGAATGTGGTCTGAACTTAGTATGAAAAGAAATGAAGAATGGTTAAAAAATTTTATTATAGCAAAATTAGGATAATATTTTAGAATCTACAACATAAACGACGTCCAAGGTCAAGATTATGCTTCAGATATTCATCAGATAAAATATCCATAACTTTTTCCGTATCAAGATTAGTACTAAACTTGGCATTTACTTGATCGGGAATATCATTAACTTCTATGCCAGGAATTGCGATTAAGCGTAAAATTTCCTTTTTTACTAATTCGGATATTTTTTCTGCCATTGTTATTTAAATATCAGCAAACCATAAAAAAGGTTTTCTATTATACTTTCAAATAAAGGTCAAGGAGCGATAGTTCTGTCGTTTATGTTTCTTCTAAAATAACCTCATGTATAATTTTTCCTATTTTTTCTATAGAAGCCTCAATTATATCGCCTGGAACAATCGGTTTGATACCACTTGGAGTTCCTGTGGCTATTATATCTCCTCTTTTAAGTGTGACAAATTTTGAAATATATTCTAAAATCTCAGGAATTTTAAATAGCATATGTTTAGTATTTGATTTTTGTCGCAATTCACCGTTTACCTTTAACTGAATGTTAAGATTATGAGGATCTTCGATATCGCTACATGGAATGATTTCAGGACCTATCGGTCCAAAAGTATCGAAATTTTTACTTCTATACCAAGGAAGTTTGATATTTCTATCACTAATCTGCATATTTCTTGCGGTCATATCAAGAAAAATAGTATATCCTTGAATATAATCAAATGCAAATCGAGCAGCAATATTTTTTCCCGTCTGAAACATAATAAAAGCAAGCTCAACTTCATGATCGACTCGATTATTTTCTTGACTTTCATACAAGATTTTTGGATAAATAATGGGTTGATTATCAGTAATTAATGTATTCGGTGTTTTAACGAAAAACACGGGTTCAGTAGGAATTGGAGCATTTGTCTCTTTAATATGATCTAAGTAATTACGCCCTAGACAAATAATTTTCGTTGGTTCTATTTTTGTTCCTCCGATTTTGAACAACTCACTCACTCCCTAAACGGTATGTTTTCTTACCAAAATTACATATATAATTTATTAAATGAGATTGATTATGAATATTAAAGTTAGGTTTTAATAATAAATTTCACGTTAGGAATAAAACAATTATGTCCGAGAAAATAAATACGACAAATAAGACTAAATTAACATTAAAAATAGGTTTAACTGCGATATTAATTGGTATAGGAGTAGTACTGAGTTATTTAAATCCATTTGGATATTTTACAATATCAGGTACCAAAATAAATCCTTTTGCTCATCTGATAAATGCAATATCAGGCGTGTTACTAGGATTATCTTTTTCGGTTATTGCAGCTTCCAGCATCGCTGTAATTAGATATTCAACTAATATAGGTTCGATTCACGCATTTCATGGGGGAATACCTGGGGCTGTCGTTGTAAGTATAATCTCTTACTTTTT
>SDNW01000125.1 GCA_004524725.1 Promethearchaeota archaeon | reverse complement strand
TTTCCAATTTAACCATGGTATTTTTTAATTCTTTATAGATATCGGGAAATTCATCTTTCATATCATCTAATTTCTTTGGTGTCCGAATACCCGCAACTACATCTTCTCCTTGCGCATTCGTGAGATATTCTCCAAACTTTCGATTTTCACCATTTGATGGATCACGGGTAAATGCCACACCCGTTGCAGAGTCCCAACCTTTATTACCAAAGACCATAGCCTGAATATTAACCGCAGTTCCAAAATTCGGGATATTGTTAATCCTCCGATAAGTTTTAGCTCTTCGATTATTCCAAGATTTAAAAACCGCCTCGATTGCAATGAAGAGTTGTTTGTAAGGATCTTGTGGAAATGGAGAACCAATCTCGTTTTCATATAACGCTTTGTAATCTGCTATTATTTTTTGTAAATCAGATACCTGTAAATCAGTATCTTGTGCAGCTCTGGATATAGATCGCTTGTATTTATTAAGAATTACCTCAAATTTCTCATCACCGATACCCATACATACATCACCAAACATTTGGATAAAACGTCGATATGAATCATATGCAAATCGTGGATTCCCAGTCTGATCTGCCATACCTTTAACAGACTCATCGTTAAGTCCTAGATTCAATACCGTATCCATCATCCCAGGCATTGACATTGGAGCACCAGATCGGACCGAGACTAAAAGGGGATTTTTTTTATCCCCAAATTTTTTCTTGGTTTTTTCTTCTAATGCTTTGAGGTGTTCTCTTACCCCAGGTTCGATTTCTTTCATAACCTCTTTGGGCTTATCAAAATATAATAAGCATGCTTCAGTAGTAATCGTGAATCCAGGAGGAATATTAAGGCCTAAATTTGTCATTTCTCCAAGGTTAGCACCTTTTCCGCCTAGAAGATTCTTGAGTTCTTTACTACCTTCTTCAAAAGAATAAATAAATTTTTTTTGTTCAGTAATAACTTTTTTTTGTTCAGATGTCGCCATTATTAATCAAAATCGTTTCTATATTATGATTCTCTAATTCTAATATTCGTATTATAATAAATCGAAATTTACTTATATTTTAAGAATATTGCTTATGAAATAAAATTTTCGAATACTGCTATATAGGAGTATAGAGAAGGATTAACGAAAAAGATCCCGAAGTGTCCATACCCCCTCAATGATATAATCAGGCTTAAAATCAGTACTGTGGTGGATCATTTCTAAATCAGTTTCCCCTGAAAGAACGCAACAAGTTGTAATTCCTGCGCTATTTCCCATTTTTATATCAGTATATAAACGATCTCCTATCATAACTGCAGTATTAGGTGCTAAATTATATTGTTCTAATTTGAATAGGAGCATCTCTTTATTTGGTTTGCCAAATACTTTTGGTATTCGTTCAGTTGTTTTATATAATAACGCAGCTATACCTCCTGCATCAGGAATATATCCTTCCTCTATGGGACACCGGTTATCTAGATGAGTTGCAACATAAGGTATGTCTTTTTGTATGAATTTTGACGCTTTTTCCAATCGATCGTAAGTCAATTCCTTATCAAAAGCCAAAACTACTATTTCCGGGTCAGCATCTGTTAAAATAAATCGCTCTTCAAGGAATTCCTGTTTCAAAGAGGTGGTTCCTAATAAAAAAAGCTTATTATATCCTTTTTTATGAAGATAATCAATGGTAGGATGTTGGGAGAGGATAATTTCTTCACGATTTAAGAAAAGTTTGAACTTTTTTAACTTATACAAATAATCTGCGGTTGAGAGACTTGAATTATTTGAAAGAAAGAAAATTCGTTTTTCTTTTCTCCTTAATAACTCAATTAATTCAAGAACACCATCAAAAAGCTTGTTTCCTAAATAGATGGTCCCGTCTAAATCAAAAAAGAAGACCTCCTTTTTTTTTATCTCTGTAAAATCTTGTTTTGTGAGAGTCATTTTTGTAAAGTCAATTGATTATCAAAATAGTTGTTGGTTTTTTTATTTTTGATGTTGGTTGAAAAAATAGTCTGTAGAAAAAAAACTTAATGCGTTTTTTAATATGAAGTTTCTAATCTTGATTGTCCTCTGGCTTGTTGGATCAGCCAAGCTCGATATTTAGAAGTAAATTTTCCATCCCGATATGGAGAATATCCAGTCTCCTCTTCATATAATATACGTTTTATTTCTGAATCAAGCAGTTTATGCATTTTTCTCTCAGATCTAATTCTTATCATTGGATAAAAAATCATTAGAATAAGAAATACCGAAATTGCTATTATCAAATCGGATTCTCCTTGGATATAAATCACGGAAAAGGAAGTAAGTAATAAAAAAAGAAATATCGACGTACAGCAGCAAATGCAACATTCACCTCCTGTATTAAAATCCAAGGGTTTATAAAATAGATCCATCTGTTCAAGATCAGCATAGTCTATTAACCATTTCTTGTACTCTTTAGAAAATGAGTAATTATTTATAGCAGTTTTTTCAGTCTCATTAAAATAAATCTTTTGTCTACTTTTCGTGTCTAATATAATAAATAATCTGTTAAATTCGAAAACCAAATAGGCTAACACCAGTAAAAATGAACACACCCAGAATATTAATGAATAGAATATAGTAAACAATAATGAGTAAATTAAGCCTATTGCAATATAGACAAGAAGCGGATAAAAGAGAATATTTGCGATTTTTAAAATTGGATAGCTCTTTATAAATATCCAAAATAAACTCATTATATGAAAATATGAATGAAGAAAACAATTAAATTTTAGCTTATTTAAATAAAATTAAAAGAAAAAAAAGGATTTTTAATTTCTAAGGAGTTCTTTCAACTTCCGTTCCACACCATTTACAAAATTTCGCAGTCTCACCCAATTTACTCCCGCATAGTGCACATGTCTTCGATTCTGCTGGTGTGGTAATATCCACTTTCCCTAAAGCTCTACCTTCTACTTTTCCACCACATACAGGGCAGAAATTAGCATCAGAGCGAAGTTTACTACCACAACGCACACACTTAATTTCTGATATCACTTCCTTAGTTTCGGATTTGGGTTTGATTTCTGCTGCTTTCTTTTGTTTAGGTTGTTTTTTCGAAACTTTCTTCTGTCCTCTTCTCGCAAAAACCGCTATTATGATTATAATTACGATTACTACTAAAATAACAATTAGAATTGGAGAGATGGTTAACCATCGCTCTGTACTAGTAATTCCAGTATCATATGTCACATCAAAGGTGATTTCTGTTGTCTCTGCTGGAGAATTCAAAGGATCAAAATACACAAAAAAATACCACTCTCCATCACTAGGAACCGTAAATGTATCTTGAGGGATATTATATACTGCTATATTAGATTCGTAGGCTGCAGATAAATCATATACATCTGCAGCAGTATAATTTGCGATGAAATCGATTAATGCAGTTCCCCCATAATCATTATACCATACTAAATAGTAATCTCGCGCCGTGCTTATGGAATAAGAACCAGTTCCCGTAGTGACTGAACTCAGCTCTCTATAGAAGGTAGGACTTCCTCCCTGGTTCCAGTTATAAAGTTGGCTGGCATCAGCAATAAAAAAATCTACAGCAGTAGTGGAATTAAAATTATAATCAATTGAGGAACCCGGTTTTAGATATACTGAATAATATTCATAGTAGTTATTTTGAAGGGAAAACGAATCACTAATTCCTCCTTCAAGATCCGTCTTCGGAATGGTTTCAAATGGTTGATCCCAAATGGCAAAACTGATGACTTCGGGAGATGACTGCACTGAATATGTTATTTCATTTCCTGCTTCGATATACTCGTATTCGTACCAGTATTCATTATAATAGATGGTTTCAGTCGATCGATAGTTAACAAAGCCTTGAGGATCTGCATTGCTAAAAGGAAACCATATTGCGATCCCAAAAAGCGGTAGAAGCACTAATCCAAGGATAATGGCAAATACTATTCCTCCACCAACATATACAGGGGAGTAATACCATGGTCTGTGCCAATAGCCGATCCAATAGGGAGAATACCACCACCGATAATACCAAGGCATATAACCCCAGCGGTAATATCTTCGATAGGGACGATAATACGTGTGTCTATATGGTCCACTTGGTGAGCGCGAAGTGATACGGCTTGCACCAGTCCTCCCAAAAGGAGTCCCACTAGGGGTTCCACGAGGCATTCTAAATCCCGCAGGACCTCCACGAAAGCCTCCCCCACGGAAGCCACCACCGAATCCTCCTCCACGGAAACCTCCGCCACGCATACCACCACCACGAGGCATTCTATTATTTCACCTCAGGTTTTTCTGATTCTATTAACCCCTTTTCTTTAAAAATATAATCTCGATTAATTGCAAGAATAATCAAGATCATTGAGAGTATTGACATTGTGAGCCCTACAGGATCAACTCCCACAACTACAGGAACTGATGAAACAGCAAACCCAATTGCGAAAAAGATCCATTCTAAAACTAAAAGAATTACTACCAGACTCGGTAACAGAATACGAACCATGTTTCCTGTACGGATATTTCGAGTATCTGCAAATGAAGAATAAATAAGTGCTAATAGCCCAATAATACCAAATATAGACAATAAGGTACTAATTGCGATAAGAATTCCCCATATTGCTCCACCTTGCGATATTAAACTAAGAATTGGTACAAAAAAGTCGGTTCCATGGGCTTCAAATAAGTAGAAATATAACAGCCCACCTCTAACATCTGCTAAGCCTAATAATGTCATTACATCTGCTTGTTCTGCAATAAAGAATCCAAAAACACCAACTAATGGAAATAGAACACCAAGAATGAATGCGCTTACGGCTGCAATACTGGCGAACCAAAATTCAGCTACTCGCGTATTTGATACGGGAATTAAACCTCGCTCATCGGGAATTACATCTGGGATATAACTCCAGCAATCTTGAATACTAGCTACTCCTACAAGTTTTCCCTCTTCAACTACAGGAACAACATTAACACGTAGATTTTGCATTCTAGTGAATGCGTCTGAAACAGAAGTATCAAGGTTCACAGGATCGATCTTATACATGGTAGAGATGACTTTTGCGACAGAACAATCAGCGGCCTCCGCTACTACATTCTGAACAATGTCAAAGTCTGCAATCACACCTAGTACTTTCTCAGTTCCTTCCTCTACTACAACTAGGTCTGGTACACCTAATTCTTTCATTTTTTTAGCTGCATCTTGAACAGTAGCGGTTGATTTGATAACTCCATATTGGTCATCTATAATTAAATCTCGTACGAAAAATTCCTTTCCGGATAAGCCCAAAATTTATCACATTTTTAATTAAAGTGTATTATGTCTAGAAAAATCGTTTACTAATTAAATATTTTCAATAGTCCAATTTTTATACTAATAACTTTTTTGAACCTGAGGATTAGTATTGAGTTGCTAAGTAAAAAGAAAAAGGAAAAAATATTTTAATAAAATTCAGCCTCAATCATCGTAGTTGAGTTTACCATTTCTTGGGCAGCCTTCGTTGCTCTCATAACCTTTGCCATATTTCCGACAAGTTTAAATTTCCCCGCCATGAGTCCTTGAATCGGATCGAGTTCTTTTTTCAAAACTTTAACCCAATTGTCATAAGTACCCGAGAATACAAACTCTGCTCCGATTTTTTCTCCCTCTTTTAGGGGTCGTGGGGGAGAACCTGGAGGTAAAATCTCGTATTCCTCATCTTTATCAAGAATTTTCGCTCCAGTGCAATCGCCCTTATACAATCCGATAAACATCCTTATTTCATGGTCTAAATTACCACTGGGTTCAATAACAAAGATAAAATCTCCATCCCACCA
>SDNW01000124.1 GCA_004524725.1 Promethearchaeota archaeon | reverse complement strand
CATTTACGCTCATCCGATCTACATATTGAGCTGCTTCTTTTATTATATCTTTCGAGGCTCCTGGTAAGCATTTAAAGTGAATATAGCCACGATACTTATATTGATTCCGTAGTATTTTTACTGCTTCTAACATTTTTTCCATAGTCTCATCTGAGTTTTTTGTAATACCAGATGAAAGAAACATCCCTTCTACGTAATTTCCTAAGTATAAGTGCATAAACGCTTTCACATATTCATGGGGAGTAAGACTCATTTTTTTTTTGCTAATTTTATTGAAACAATATTTACAGTTATAAGAACAGGCATTTGAGAACAATACTTTAAATAATGATACACATCTACCATCTGGTGTAAAACTATGGCATATACCACCAGAAAGCATCGAACCAAAATATAAATTATCCTTTTTAGATTTTTCCTTACTTTGAGTTTGGGGATTGGGATAGCATTGAAGATTTGTTGACCAATTATTTGCATAAGAATAGCAACTACTTGAAGCGCATATATCATATTTGCCAGCAGCCCCAAGAACACGTATCTTTTCTACAATAGTTGGCATAAACCTAAAAAAAGAAACAAATATATTTTTGATATTAATTAGTAAAAAAAATTTGTCCCAATTTAATACCATGAGCCCTCTGGTTTAGTATTATTTAATCAATTGAAAGCTAATTTTGTTCGTTTTAGGATCAAGAACATTATTTTCTTGCTTGTTTTTAAATAAATCAATTTTAATTATGTTATCAACCAAATATAAAAGTGTCAAAAATGGTAAAATGGTATAAACGAAAGAAATCTGAAATCAACGTTGAAGATGCGCTCCAATCGGGACCATATATCCCTCCACCATCGAGAGAGAACGAAGTTCAAACTGTAGACGTTCCCCCTGATTTTGAACCCTTATTCGCAGCAGCAGAGGAAACGGTTGCTAGCTTTTTTGATGATATGGATTGGAGTCCAACTAAAGGAACGCTCCTAATTGGTGGTAGTAGATATGTACTATTGAGTTCTGAATCCTTACAAAACATGCCAAAAGCACTGAGTCATGATCTAGATATTCCTATTGAAAAAGCAAATAAACTATATTATAGACTAGCCAAATCCATAGGAAAGGATGATGCAAGGCGCTTTATTTATAAAATGGGCGTGGTTGATCCTATAGCAAAATTATCCGCTGGTCCTGTACATTTTGCTTTCACAGGTAATGCACGTGTAGCTTTTTTGCCCTCTAATCCCTCTCCGGATGATTCTTATTTATTACGATATGATCATCCACAAAGTTTCGAAGCAGATGAGTTTATACGAAAAAATGGCCCAATATCCAACTATCCTGTTTGTATATGGAACGCAGGATATAGTTCGGGTTGGTGTAGCGAATCATTTGGTATTGATGTCGATGCGAGGGAAATCTCTTGTCGAGCAATGGGGCATAAACATTGTCGTTTTGTCATGGCAGTTGAATCTAAATTAGAAGATTTTGTAAAGGAAACTTTAAAAGAAGGATTTTAATTCTTTTTTCTTATTCTATTTTTAATTTTTATAAAGTATTTAATAATAATAAATATCATTTTATAATTAATTATGAGTAATGGAATAATTTTATCCTATTTCGATGAACAAAAGGGATTTGTTCCTGTTCTTAATGTAACCTCAGATAGAGGTGCCAGTCTAATAAAAGACATTGTTTTTCGAGCTACATTAAACTTAGTGGGCGGTGCTAAAAACATTTCAGAGGAACGCGAAAGTTTTATTGATTTTCCAGATCACCAGTTAATTGGCTGTTCTTATTTAAAAAGCGTTGAATCCCCTTCAATTCGAGGAGGTAGAATGCCCATAATTTTAATTCTATTTACCTCAAATGTTAATAGGGTATATGTCTATTCCAATTTATTACAGATAATGGGAGATTTAAAAAATTTAATGGAAAAAATCTTACCATATTGGAAAGATACTAAATTTACCAATATTAATGTAATAAAAAGTTTTTTACATGATTATAAAAGCAAGATAGATAACATAAGTCTTTCTGATTCGTTAGATAAAAGTGGTTCTCAAGAAAAAAAATTTATTGTTAAATGTCCTGAATGTTCACAGGAAGTATCTGTCTTAATTCCTCGTCAAATACCTGATTTGTTAACTATATCAATAACTAATGCCCCATGCAAGCATACTTTTGATGCATACTTTACAAAAGGACCAGAATTTCGGGGAACTTCTGAAAAAAGATCAGAATCTGACAAAAATAATGGTTTAAAAGACATATTTAATAACTTATAGTCTATTGAGTACTTATGGCGGTTATCAGGCGAAATTTATAATATATAAGTGTTAAGCCAAATTTAGGAATCTGAAATAATCGAAATTAAAATTTAAGTTCAAAAAATCTAAGCCTAATATTTATACTCTTTTGTATTCAATAGATTATTGGATAATTACTAAAAAAGGTTGATAATATGACAAATGAAAAAAAAAATATTTTGTATGTGCAAACTAGCGATGATCCCGCAAGGCAATACTCCCCCCTTGTATTAGCGCAGACAGCAAAAGCAATGGATCTTGATGCAACGGTATATTACTTAGGGATGGGATTAAAAATTTTAAAACCAGGAGAAGCGGAAAAAATTAAGTTAGGCGATTTTCCTTCAGTAAAGGATATGATCGAAAAAACTATTGAAGCAGGCGTTAAAATATTAGTTTGTGAAGCTTCAAAGCGTATGTTAGGATGGGAAAAGGTCGAACTGATACCTGGTCCAAAAATAGTGGGAGCAGCTACTCTAAATGACCTCGCTTTAGAAGCAGATGCTACTATGTGGTTTTAAAAAAGTAAAATAAAAATTAAAATATTTATTTCTTACTTCTATTTTTTAGAATCCTACAAAATTCCAGCGATAAAAACGAAACTAAAATTAACAATACCTCCAATTAGCAAAGCTAATGATATTTCCAACAAAGTGATCTGAAGAGCGTATTTCCAACTTGTTTGTTTAGCTATTACAATTATTGTAGCAAAACATGGAATATACAGCATAGTGACCAAACTAAATGTAATCATTTGTATTGGACTTAAAAATATATTTATTGCGATTCCTAGATTCTCAGCAAACAATGCCAACAGGACTAAAGTTAATTCCTTCCGAATGATGCCATATATTAAAAATACACCTGTTATAGCAGGCAAACCTAACCAGAAAAAGGTAATAGGGGACAATATAGCATTAATCGGTTCTAAAACATTAAACATAAGGATGATTTCTAAGGAAATTCCGAATAATATAATAATTGGCAATGCTTTAAAAATAAATTCCTTACTTCTTAACCAAGTTTGTTTAAAAATCACTTTATAATTAGGTTTTCTGTATTCATGCATTTCCATTATTAATTCTGTACAAGTTCCAGGCATGGTTTTATTTAGAATCCTTCCTACTATTAGAATTACTAGAAGATTAATTAAAAACAATAATAGAACCCAACCTAGTCCTAAATAACGTCCAACTAAGCCAAAAACAACTGTCATGACTGCAGCGCATGGAATTAATGAAGTAAGTGCGATGGATATCTTTTTTTCTCGTTTTGTTTCCATAATTCTACAACCAGCACATGCAGGAACGTTACATCCAAAACCAAGAATCATAGGAATAATTGTTTTACCATGGACTCCCAAAACATGCATGATCTTATCCATCAAGAATGCAGCTCGTGGTAAATAACCAGAATCTTGTAATATTTCAATCGTGAAAAAGAATGGAATTACGTAGACTAATACACCCGCTACCGCACCGATAAATCCTCCTACGCCTCCATCCCATAATATCTTTACTAATAAATTCTCTTCACCGAATGATAGATAGATACTTTCCGTCCACAAAGAAAATACATCATCTATTATTGTTCCCAAAAAATTTCCTATCGCAGAAGTAAAAGAATATATTCCAAATATAACTAAAAATAGAATGATATAACCCCAAAAAGAATGGGTTGTGAGATGATCCATCTTATCTGCGAAACTTCTACGCTTCATCTCTTTTTTCTTCTTAATGGTTATTACTTTTTCTACGAGTTGGTTAATGTTATTATAAATTTCGGAGGAAATTATTGAATTAATATCTTCACCATGGTAATCTTCTAAATCGGTTATGAATTGGGTTGTTTTAGCGAGTAATGGCTCGACATTTTCGATATTATTAATCAGGTTTAGGATCTCTTCATCTTTTTCAAGCATTTTTATCGCTAGGAAGCGTGCAGGATATTTATAATCCATAACATGAGGATAATTATCATTAATTTCAGAAATTAAAATCTGGAGCTTAGTTTCAATTTCTTTCCCAAAAGAGGATATATCAGTTATATCGGGGAATTTATAATCAATATCTTTATAGGATTCAATTATCTCTATTGCACGTTCCAATAATTCATGTACCCCAATACCGTGTACTGCTACAACGGGGAGGACGGGTAGTTTAAAAAGATTTTCTAACTCATCAAAATCGAGCTCAATATTCCTTTTTCGCAAGATATCCATCTGATTTATCGCTAAAATCATTGGAACTTTTAATTCTAGTAGCTGGAACGTAAGAAAAAGATTTCTTTCTAAATTGGTGGCATCTATAACATTAATAATGAGATCGACATTTTCAGAAACGATATATTCCCGACTAACTATCTCTTCTAAGGAGTAGGTAGATAAGGAATAGATCCCAGGTAGATCTACAATGTTAAAGTGATATCCTAAAAAATCTAGATGTCCCTCTAACTTCTCTACAGTTTTTCCTGGCCAGTTCCCTATCGTTTGGCTCAGCCCGGTTAATTGATTGAAAATTACAGACTTCCCTACATTCGGATTTCCGGCTAAGGCAATATTTATTATAGCTTCAGAATCACAATCATTTTTTTTGTGGCTATTATTAGGAGTATGGCAACTCACAATTATTCCTCTTGCATAGAACTATTGATAAAATCAAAAATACATAAATTAGTAAATAAATTTATGAAATATTAATCAAAAGTGCAAGACTCACCACATCTAACATAAATTTTCGATGCTAATCCTCGTCCTAATACAATATTTGTTCCCTTAACAATAATCTGTAGTGGTCCTCGGAAAGGAGCATCCTTTTTTTTACGAATAACTGACCCCGGATAAATCCCTAAATTATATAATCTCCTCCGCGCATTAAAGCCAGCATTAACGCTGACAACCTCTACATCTTCTCCTCTACCACATTCTGTCAAGCATTTGATTAGGCTTACAGGCTCAGCTTTCGATCGTCTATGTCCATGATTAGCTCTCATTGCACTCATATAAAGATTTGATGATTATTTTTAAAAAAAAACAATCTATCCCAATTTACTATTAGTTTAAGTTATATTTAAAGCTTTTAGTTATACTTAATTAATAGAATTTTAACGTTATATAGCTTTTGATTTTTTATCCAAGAATCATGGAAATCAACCAAGATTGAGAATCTTAATATTTAGATATAGTATTTAATTCAATATCTAATTTTTCCTCACTTTTTGCTTTAAAAAAAGGGCTAAATTAAAACATTCTTCTCCTATTAACGAATATAAAAATAAGGCATATTGGTCAGTAAAAGAATAAGTAAAAATTAAAATAAAAAAAAATTATAGAAGCCTCATAAATCTTTGAATCTGGGATTGGATTAATAGTAATTGGATATTTCTGGAACCTCCAATTACCTCTTCAATTTTACTTATATCTGTCAATTCATCTAAAGGAGTGTTATCCGTAACACTGACTCCCCCCATATGCTGTTGAACTTCATAACATATTTCGTGAGTTAATTT
>SDNW01000123.1 GCA_004524725.1 Promethearchaeota archaeon | reverse complement strand
TTCGGATTGAACGAATTCTTAGTCCATGCGACTTTACATGGAATCAACTTTTTAAATAATCCATTAACCATCAGAGCGATTCTATTGCTGAACCATACTATATATTTATCATTTCGATTCGCTCCAAACATTATTCCCCGTAATACACTTAAAAAGCCTCCCGGCCAAAAAAATTCTCCAGTTAAATCAAATCCTGCATGAGTGTGAGTGGCATGGATTAATATTTGTTCTTTTTTTAAAAATGAGTGAGTTTCAATTATTTTTTCCTTTATATAATTGGATATGGATATTGGTATTTTTAAAAGATCCACTGCAATTAATACTAAGAAATTTCTTTCAGAATTAAAATTAGAGCAATCAATTAATACACTATAAGCATAAAGGTCATCTAACTTTCCTGAACACGATTCTTTTCGGGTATATCCTGCTAAAGCCTTTCCGATATAATCTACTGGAGTAATGGAGATTTTACTAAATGCAACTTGCATACGTTTATTAAATAACATACCACTTCAAAAATCTTTCTTTTTAGGGATTAGGGGTAATAGTTGATTTATTAGGAAAATTTTTATTTTTTGGATTATATTCTATATATTATCGAATTTACAGATGATAAATATGTCTATCAATAAACTAGAAATTCTCGGTATGGAAGGTGTAATTTCAAACTATAAACGTGGACGCCACACAGTTCATCCAAAACATTGTATTATAGTTTTTCCTAAAGTTAAAACAAATAAAGACGCAAATAAATTAATTGGAAGAACTGTAGCTTGGACAAGTTCTACGGGGAAACAATTAAAAGGAACTATTACACGTTCACATGGGAATAATGGCGCAGTGAGAGCTCATTTTAAAAAAGCAGGAGTTCCAGGGCAAGCACTTGGCACAAAAGTAAGAATCATTAATTAAATTAGCTTTAAATTCTTTCTACTTATCTTATTCTTTTATAAGCTCTCTTCATGTCACTTTCTTTGTTCATTTCTTCTCTAATTGCTTATTTTTAAGCATCTTAGAGATATTACACAAATAACATACCTATTGATATTTTGAAAACCCTTCTAAATCTATGATAAAGCGAGTTAATTTATTTATATTAGGTTGGTTTTTCAAATCAAAATGTCAGAACATCAGATGCAAATATGTCATTTCTGTCAAAGGACGATTAAGCTAGCATATTATTGTGAAGATTGTGGAACTAGTTGCTGTTCTGATTGTTTAAATGAAGAAAAAATCGAGACCTTAACTTGCCAAGACTGTAATTCTCAAAAAATTACTACTTCTAAAGGTAAGAAACTTATTTGTGAAGCTTGTGGAAGTGAAAATGTTACTCGCCTTAATCAGATCTTAAAATCATGTCCACGGTGTCATTCTCATCAAATTATTAATATTTATGAGAAAAAGGAAGAATTGGAAAAAAATTTTTTAAATCTCATCAAAAATGCTCGAGTGCTCATAGAACCATTTAAAAAAGTTGCTAATTCTTTAATCGTTTTTCGACAAAAGGTAGAAAATGCGAGAGCCCCTCCAATCCGATGTCATCATTACCCAAATATGGAATCAGAACTCTACTCTCTCATAAAGTTATTTATTTATGCGAAAGATAACCTATTAGAAAAAATTAATGTCCTGTTTCATCTTCTATCCTTAAATAAGGAATACTTTTTCGATATTTATAACCAACCTAATTCCAATGTAAGAATAATAGAGGGCATTTTTGAAAATCTAAATCGAAATTATATTTCTATCAATGATTTTATAGAAACTAATAGCGAAACTATCGAAAAGGGGCTGATTCCGTTACAAAATAATCTTCATTTCATCAAGAAGATAAGCAACTACTTCGAAATGTACAAAAAGTATCTTAACTTAGCGGAAGAAGAAAAAGCAGTATATGCTATCCATGCGAAATTAGCTAACGGTTTAAATTCGCAAGATAAATATAAAAAAAATAAAGGAATCTTATTCATTACTAATTTTGATCTTTCCTTCATTCACTTATATGGCAAATTTAAGAAAAAACGTAAGAATATCTTTAAAGCACCAGTAGAGGATCTCACAAAACTCAAGATTAAGGGAAAACTCTTTAAAAAATTGTATATCGAATTTTCTTATGGAAGATATGAGTTTACACTTCCTACCAATAGCCTCAATAAGGTATTAGATTATATTATCATTGCCAGAAATTTTGATGAAACCGTCATTTTCGATGATGATATGGCAAATAAACTCTATGAAATAGAAATAGATATTTCCGATGTCATAAATTTTGTTGAAGAAGCCATTAATTCTTTCTTTAGTATACGATGCCAATATACTAATATAAAACAACCGATCCAAAATACTCAAGAATATGGCACTAATAACTCCAATCTTCAAGGCAGTCTTCCACCAGGAATAAGCGCCCCAATCCAACAATCCTATTCCAATCTCCCTTACCCTCAAATGAATCCTCATATCAATCCAAATCAGAATTATCAAAGTTACCCTATGAACCAAAATATCTACAATCCTCCACTAGTTTACCAAAATGGCTATATAACGACTAATGGAATAGCTCAACGTATACAAACTCCACAAGATTTAAGATACTATAGCAATGATATTAGGAATCTATTACCCCCCAACTATAATGAAAACGAGTTTTTCCTTCAGAATTTCAATAATCCTAATCGAATTCAAAATTACCAGCCCCAAAGAAGATCAAATGCATATAATGATCTTATTTCTGATATAGAGCAAAAGAATATTTTGATGCGGAAATTAGAACAAATGCAAAAATATGGTAAAATGTTTCCTCAAGATCAATATCAAGTAAATTTGGAACCCTTCGATGAACTCTTATACGATCCCCGCTATGAAAGAGATAGTAATATTATGAATGGGAATCAAACAGCTTATCAAGGTTATAAGAACAATCATCTATCTGATCTCTTTAATCCTGACTACTCGTTATCCGGCTCAACGAAAAGAAGCCGTATTAAAATTGATAAACTTAAGAAGAAAAAGATGTTAGAATTGGAAAAGGAAAGATATAGCATAGAACAAACACTAAATACTCTAGACAAAAAATTTAATGATGGGATTATCTCCGAAATTGATTATTTTCGAACCTATAAGAACTTACAAAAAGATCTTTATCTTATTGATAAGAAAATTGAAAATCTAGAAAATGAAATTAGGGAGAATGATTCAATAAGATCATCAAATCGAGAATTAGATAGAAGACGATATTTTTCATAAAAAATAAGAATTCAAAGGAAAAAAATCTTCAAGGATTAGCTCTCGAGTTCTTTTCTTAATTTCTCAATCTCATCTTCTAATTTAGCTTTGGTTTTGACCTCAGGTTCTTCTTCCTCTAAATCAAATTCACTGATATATTGAAGATCATCTAATGGTACCTCTGGCATTTGTCCTCCTTGTTCTAAGAGCATTTCCGTTTCTAATTGATTGAGTTCATCAGAAACATCAATAGCTAGATCAATTTCCGGATCTCCAGCTAATATATCTGCAGATTCCTCTATTTCAGCGACATATGCCTCAGAATCCTCAGCAATTTCTGCAATCTTGGTAGGTGCGGCTTTGGTGGCAATAGTTTCTAATTCATCTCGAATACCACCCATTAAATCGCCGGTTGTAGAGATCATTTGACCCTCTTCGATTGCCTCTATTTGTCGTTCTATCTTTGCTCGGATATTATTAGCACGATCAACTTTTTGTTGATATTGCTTATATTGGATTAAATAATTTTTTGCTCGTTCTTTTTCTCCTCTTTTAAGAGCAATTTTTGCGTTTTTACGAGCAATTTCCGATCGTTTGCTATAGGTTTTATTAGCAAGTGAGATTTTTCTAATATGGCTTTTAGCTTTAATGATAAGCTCATCTTTTTCCTTGCCTTTTCTGGGAAATAACTTTTTCTTTAAACCCATTTATGCTTCATCTCCATTTGGATGATAATTATATTGTATCTCTTTTATAATTAATATGATTTTTTTACCTTAAATATTTATTAGAATATATTAAACATAAATTATTTTTAGCAAAAAAACTTTCATAGTCCAATTATTGATATTATAGAACCATAGGAAAAAATGAAGAAAGTTATCTTAGATTTTAGGGCAAAATCAACCAATTTAAACGAATTAGCTCAAGAAGCTTTTAATATGAATTTTTTCGACATTCTAGTTTCACAAGAAACATTTTCCCAGTTTAATGCCATAAAACAAGTTACCACATATACCATGGATCCTGGATTGAAAGCGGAAGTTCTTATTTATGAAAAACACGAAGATCTACATTCATATTCAGAGGAAGATAGTTCTCGTGCTAAAAAACTTGGTTTATATATGAATATAACTAATAAAAATGATTTAGACGGGGCAATAGAGCTATGCAAGTCAAATTTAATCAATATTATTATAATAAGGGCTAAAAATTGGAAAGTTATTCCTATTGAAAATCTCATCGCAGAAACCGCTAATAGCAATACTCAGTTAATTACTCATGTAAAAGATATTGGTGAAGCCGCACTTATGCTTAAAACATTAGAATCAGGAGTAGATGGTATCCTATTCCATCCTAAAAATGCTGATGAACTAATAGAATTGAAAAAACTCCTAAGATCAAATTATAAAATAGAATTGGAACCAGCTAAAATAATAGAAATCCAATCCATCTCAGAAAGCGAAAGAGTATGTGTTGATACAACTTCATTGTTAAATGTTGGTGAGGGCATGTTAGTTGGCAGTACTGCAATGGGATTTGTGTTAATTCATGCAGAAGTATTCGAAACTCAATTTATTTCTTCACGACCATTTCGAGTTAATGCGGGGGACGTATCTGCCTATATCCTTGTTCCAAGTGAAGACGCAAAAATAAAATATAAAACGAGATATTTGAGTGAAATTAAAGGGGGAGACAAAGTATTTGTTGTTGATTATCTAGGTAATGCAAGAATTGTCACAGCTGGAAGGGTCAAGATAGAAACCCGCCCCATGTTGCGATTTCTGTTTGAAGTGGGCAAGGCTCCAGATTGCATTGAAATCAGTTGTATTTGTCAAAATGCTGAAACAATAAATTTAGTGGATATCGATGGAAAAGCAAATTCAGTAGCTAATGTGAGCGTAGGCGAAGAGTATTTAGTTCATATTGGCCCGGGAGCAACTCATTTTGGTACTATCATAAAAGAAAGAATCATTGAAAAATAGAATTAGCATTAAGCCTAAGTATCACCAAAAATAGCTGTAGTACTTTTACTCTCTTCAATCTTGACGGTAATTATCTTGTTTGGAAGCATTTCCTTCAATTTGGAATGAATATATTTCGCGAGCATTTCACTAGTCGTAGCCTCTAAAGGCAAAAATTTTACATCACACTTTGGAAAAATATATTTTTTATCACTTTCAGTAATAACTTCGATGCTATCCTCTTTCTTAGTTATCTTTAAACTTTGAGAAAATTTTGGAATTAGAACAAAATGATCTAATGGTTCCACCACCGATTTAACAATTTGCTTAAGTTCGATAAAATCAATCACAAAATAATTTTCATCAATATCTGATCCAACTTCTACCGAAACATAATAATTATGACCATGTATCCTTGAACATTTTAATGGTTCTTTTAAGAAATGACATGCACTAAATTTTAATTCAGTATTGTCAACTACTACTTTAAATCCCATCTATAATCCTTCTCAAAATAATGAAAAAAAAAATCGAACACGGAATTTGTTTTGAATTGCTTTTAATAATTTTTATAGTTTTGCCTTAAGATTCATTAATTTCTGCCCGAATTTTTAATTTATTGAAAATAACTTTAAAT